>PMNP01000224.1 GCA_003161755.1 Ignavibacteriota bacterium
CGGAGCACGTGCATTGATGGGCATACCTCGAGCATCGCGGCCACAAGAGAATTCAATGCGGCAGTATCGCTCCTGATCTCTGATTCGAACGTGAGTCCCTCGCGTACCGACATGATGGCCATTCCGTGCAGGCCGATGGATCCGTTGATGAGGACGATATCGCCGGATGTAGCTCGTTCAGGTCCGATGGTGATACCAGCGCGCACGGTTCCGATCCCTGCGGTGGTAATGAAGATTCCGTCCCCCTTGCCTTTTTCCACGACTTTTGTGTCACCCGTAACGAGCAAAACACCCGCATTTTGAGCAGCGCGTTGCATGGATTGGACCACTTCCCAGAGGCGTTCCATGGAGAATCCTTCCTCGATGATCATCGCGGAAGAGAGATACAGCGCTNNTGTGGCTCCGCACATGGCGAGATCATTCACCGTCCCGTTGACCGCCAGGTCTCCGATATCTCCGCCCGGGAAGAAGGTCGGATGAACCACATAAGAGTCCGTTGAAAAAGCGATTCGCGTGCCGTTGACTTCAACGACCGCGCCGTCGTGCAATTGTCCAAGGGCAGCGTTATGGTACTGCGGGATGAACATCCGTTCGATCAGCTGCTGCGTCAGCCTTCCTCCTCCGCCATGAGCGAGAAGCACCGCGGGGTAATCGCTGATGGGAATCGGACAGGCAGGTCCCATGGCAAAATCAGGAGCTGGAGAGCTCATTGTTTTTCACTCCGGGTTGTTTCATGAATATGAGCATTGTTGTTGCGCACGCTGTAAGCGCAATCGAGAGGATGAACGGCGCGGAAGGAGAGATCGAATCCCAGAGGATTCCCGCGATCAAGGAAGACGGGAGCGCGCTTAACCCTGTCACAAGCTGATATCCACCAAGTGCGCTTGCGCGAAGAGCCTGCGGAGCAAGCTCGGAGACGAAGGCTTTTTGCACAGGCTCAATCGCTGCCCGATGGAGCCCATAGAGAACAAACACCAGGGCAAAGGCAATACTGGAATATGCCATGAGTGCGAGCGTGCATGTGGCGCCCCAGATGACAAACGACAGGATCAGGACCGTCTTCCGTCCCAACGAATCGGAAAGTCGGCCGAAGGGCCACGAGAGCAACGCAGCGACAAGAGTGAACACAAGGTAAAGCAATGGGCTGGATGCATCAGGGGTGCCTCGTATTTTTGCGAAAAGAAGTAGGATGGAATAGCTGAAGGTCCCCAGCGAGAATATTGTACTCAGCACGAGAAAAAGCCGGAATTCCCGGGTGAGATCCTTGAGTCTCAGTCCTTTGAACGTTCGGGTGGGAGATACCGGGTTTTCTTTGATCCGAAAGAGAATGAGCAGGACGCTAAGGAGTGAGGGGATGGCTGCCAGCAGAAAAAGCGTCCGGTAACCGAGGTGAAAGAAGATCATGCAAAACACAATGCCGCACACCGCGCCGAGGTTATCCATCGATCGGAGGAGACCGAATGTCCGCCCTCGGTCCTCCAACGTTGAGGCATCGGCAACCATGGCATCCCTCGGAGCGCCCCGCATTTTCCCGGCCCTATCGAGAACCCGGAACGGGATCAACATTTGCCACACGGTGGACATGGCGTAGCCGACACGCGACAACGCGCCCATGAGATAGCCCGTCCAAACAAAGACCTTCCGCTTCTGGGTTCGATCGGAAAGATAGCCCGATCCCGCCTGCGAAAGAGAAACGAGAGCATCACCAAGGCCGTCGAGAAAGCCAAGGACAGCCATGTTCGCTCCCAACACGCTCGTGACAAAGAATGGCCAGAGCGGATAGATGATATCGGAGCCGAAGTCATTGAGAAATGACGCCGCGGCGAAGGTCCAAATGGATTTCTTGATCTGTCTGACAGTCATCGGGATCTGCCCTGATTATTCAACCGCCGGCATTCGACCCATGAGCCGGCGCAAGAGACTATGGATGTAGTGCCCTCCTTTGACCGGTGGTGCGAACATCAGGACGCATTCCTTATGCACATAGGAAAGGCCTGCTTCGTTGCAGGAACGGAAGGCGTTGGGGGATTCAGAACCTGGTTGAAACCAGATTTGGCGCACTCCTGCGGCAATGGCATCGTCGATCACCAAGACTGATTGATCGGGTGGGGTGACGATCACCACTCCATCAATTTTCCCGGCAAGAGAGCGAAGGGAGTTTACAAGCGGAATTCCATCGATGAGCCCACCTGAGCGATTTATCGGGGTCACATCGAGACCGTTCCCCTTGAGAGTTCGAAAGGCTGATGCGCCAAAGCCTTTGCCGCTTCGTGATACTCCCACCACTGCGAGCCGGGGCAGGGTGAAAAATTCTTGAATTGTCTTGAGAGAGCTCATGAGGAGGCTCCTGCGATATGGTGGTTCATGGGTGTTGGAGGTGATCGGAAAAACGGCGCCCGAACAGCAAACCAAGCAAATTGACTGTCACTTTTCTATGTGGTCATCCGGCCGTAATGGTAATACGCTGCACATGCACCTTCCGAAGAGACCATTGGTGCGCCGAGCGGATGCTCGGGTGTGCATTGAGTGCCAAATGCAGAACACTGGTGCGGCTTCTTAAGACCTTGCAACACGAGTCCAGCGATGCACAACGGTGATTCCATTGCGGAAATTGTTCCCACATCGAAGATCTTCTCCGCGTCAAATGCCGCAAATTCTTCCCTGAGACGGTACCCGCTTAAGGGAATCGTTCCAATCCCCCTCCATTTGCGATCCGTCACCTCGAACACGCGCCGGAGGAGTTCCTTTGCGGGAACGTTTCCCTCCTCCCGGACCAACCTCGAATATTGGTTTTCGACGTCGTGCCGACCTTCCTCCAACTGTGTTACTGTCATTAATATTCCCTGAAGGACGTCCACGGGTTCAAATCCTGTCACAACAATGGGAACGGCGTACTCTTGCGCCAATGGAATGTACTCGCGAGTGCCCATGACAGTGCAAACATGTCCCGCAGCAAGAAAGCCCTGGACGAGGTTGTGTTCCGACGAGAGGATTACCTTGATGGCCGGGGGGACGAGCACATGGGAAACAAGCATCGAAAAGTTCGTGAGACCAAGACGTTTTGCCTCCCATGCCGCCATAGCATTGGGAGGGGCGGTTGTCTCGAATCCAACAGCAAAAAACACGACCTTCTTTTCGGGCATTTGTCGGGCAAGCTTTACGGCATCCAGAGGCGAATACACCAGCTGAACGTTTCCACGTTCTGCCTTGACACTCAGAAGATCTGTGGAACTTCCCGGAACCCGGAGCATGTCACCAAACGACGTCATGACGACATCATCACGCGAAGCGATTGCGATGGCCTTGTCGATCATTTCAATAGGAGTGACACACACCGGACACCCAGGTCCATGGACCAGCGAGATCAGGGGGGGCAGGAGACCGTCAATGCCATATTTAACGATGGTGTGTGTCTGTCCGCCGCAGATTTCCATGATCGTNNTCATTCCTTCAGCATATTCAGAGTCTCCAGCGCGTCCTGTTCGTCGACAGTATTCAATGCGAAGCCTACATGGACGACAACATACTCTCCTTCCCGAACCTCCGGGATCAGTTCCATGCACACTTGTTTTTTCACGCCGGCGAAATCAACGATTCCCATGAACGGTGTGGAGTTGCGATCAATGCTCAAGACCTTACCCGGGACAGCCAGGCACATGTTGAAGCTCCTTCCTTGCGATTACGCCTAATCGTGCATTGCCTGCTTTTGAACGACCGCGGCATGAATCTGCCCCAACGCGATTCCTCCATCATTGGGAGGTATCCGTTGGTGCCAATACACGGCAAATCCTTCTGCACGCAATCTCTTCACTGTCATTTCCGTGAGCAGGCTATTCTGGAAACACCCCCCACTAAGGACTACGCGCTTCTCACCTGTTGTTCGTGCGACGGCCAATGCAGCTTCGGCCAACCCTGCATGAAATCGTGTGGCGATGATTCGTTTGTCTGTCCCCATGCGGAGATCATCAAGGATGCCACGCAGTATCGGCCGCCAATCGACGACGCAGAGCGCGGCACTTC
>PMNP01000191.1 GCA_003161755.1 Ignavibacteriota bacterium
TCCACATGGATGAGGCAGGATACAATAAGCATCATGAACCTCTGGGACACGACAGTGAGTTATTCCATTGCTGGTCCGTCTACTGGAAATCTTCCGGCGTGCATAAGTCTTTTAGTCTCACCCTCAAATCTCACGCTCCCACCTCACGCGACTGGAATGGTCACGGTGCTGACACAAGTTGATAACACCATTGCTCAGGTTCCCGCTGCGACTCCGCCTGCTGTGACGGGTTCAGTAAAGTGTTTGTCCGCAGCCGATACGCTCACGATTCCCTACGCCTTGCTTCTTGGTTCGTATATCGATTTGGATATAACCGCCATACCTGGACCAGATTTTGGAGCAGACGTATACTTTGCACGCAGGGATGGCTATTTCTTCTTCATAAGTTCTGTATTCGACATGCATTACAACAGTAGTCTGGGATTATATACGGTTAGGCAATTATTACCACCGGGCACTTACGAGGTTGTAGCGCAATTGGGAGGCTGGTGGACTCCGGGAGTTGCTTGGGTTGTCCGAGATTCGGTTGATGTTCACCCCTCACCTCGTGTCAGCATGGATCGAAGTGAAGCAATTTATACCATTGGAGCAATTCCTAAGAACGAAAACGGGATGGCGATTGATTCGGCAACTGCCATCTATTGGGGAACACGCATCCATTCGGCCCATTCAAATTGTAGCTTTGGTTTTGGGGGCAACATGGGTCCCCCTTTAGGATCGGTCCAGATTCTGGAAAAGCTCCCTCCGCTTTCTTCGGACTATTGTTATGACTACAACTATTCGACAGATCCACTTCTTCGGAAAGTCTATGCCCTCGCCTTCAGAGTGAGTCCAATTGTTTCTGACAATGTGGTTGAAGCAAGCGCCAGCAGGATGAAGAAGCGCACCTTGGATTGCCTCCTGCACCAAGAGGTAGACAATATTGCGGAGGTCTACTATTACTATTTCTCCAGTGACATCGATGCACTGGGCTTATATTCTCCTCTCTATCAGACCTTCCTTACTCCCCCCTTTCACCAAGAGTGGTATTCGGAGGGAGAGCCGACAGATAATTTCCCATACAATCAGTGGTTCCTCAATTTCCAAGAGCTGTTCAGTTACTCAGGCACACCTCCCTTTGATCCGAATAGTTCTCCGTTTCTGCTTCTAACACCAAATCAACATCCAGGCAGTGATGGCATCTTGCGCTCGACGCTGGAATACTCGAAAACACCGTTCTTAGAGACACGCGGCACAAAAGTCATCTATGGTTTGGGCCCGCGTCACTTCTTTGGCCGCATGGACAATTCAGCCTCTTATGCAAAGGTGAAGACCAATACATGGGTTGGGATGAGTGAAGGAGATAATCAGAATCCTGAACGTTTCTTGCCATTCTTCCTGAATCAAGCGATGGATTACCCCTTAAGCAGGGCTTCGTTCAAACTCTCAGACAGCCGAGACAGCATAATTCTTTCAGGTAGCAGTCTCACGAATTTCTTGGAAGAAATCACCCCGGACAGTCTCTATCTGGACCGTTCACTTGCCGTACCTCTCACGCATGGAGCAGGCCGCTATACTCTTGAAGTCACCGATTCTTCTTCTTGGATACTAGAAAGAAAAGGAGTAGCCCGCGTCATATTAGGTTTCGATACCCGTCTTTCTGACAAAAACCCACCTTCAATGGTGACGCTGAATGTCTTGGCTGATAGCGAGTATGCAGACCAGATATTACCGGGTCAACATGGTGAAATCCGCTTCCGAGTGAGTGATCAAGAGGGACCGCTTTCGAGTGTGCAATTGTTTGAGAGGCCCGACAGAAACGATAGCACGCTCTGGCAAGCGCTCGCCTATACACATACAGCCGGTACGGATGAATATTCCGCAATCCTTCCAGACACACTCACTCAAGGGTATGTTCAACTGAGAGTTGTTGCCCAAGATGTTGCGGGTAATACGCTGGAATATCGTGCAGAGCCGGGATTTTGTTTCGGAGTTCCTGTCAATCATCCCCCGACAGCGGCAAAGCAGGCCTATCCAGTAATGAAAGACACGGTTACGCTGTACAACTCCAGCACAAAGGCTCTCATCTTTCAATGGCACAAATCGACCGACATCGACTACTGGGACAGTCTTCGCTACACGCTGCATCTTTGGGGTGAAGGAGGGGGGCTGCTGGATACGACCATCACTTCGGTGAAGGACTCCTCCTGCGCGATGCTTGTTATGCAAAAGCTTCTCACTGCACACTACTATTTCTGGTCTGTTCAAACCTCTGACGGTACAGTCGCCGTTACGAGTGACACTGTGAGATTCCGGACGGGAGATATTATTCTTGCCGTTCCAGCGGGTGAAGACAACCTGCCGAAGGTCTATGCGCTGTATCAGAATTATCCGAACCCATTTAATCCAAGCACAGTGATTCGCTATGACATCCCCGTTCACAAATCAGGCAATAGCAGGACGAGGCTCGTTCTCTACGACCTGTTGGGTCGCGAGGTGGCAACACTGGTCGACTCCCAGAACCAGATGCCGGGAAGGTACAGCATTGAGTTCAACGCACAGCGATTGGCTAGCGGGGTGTATTTCTATCGCCTCCAGACGGGGGAGTTCGTGCAGACCCGGAAGCTTCTTCTCTTGAAGTAGGCGTATTAATTGAAGGATCGTGACTGGGCCCGTTTCTCTGAAAAGGGGGATGGGCCCTGCGATTCAGACTGTCCTCTTTCCTTCTTCTCTCATAAAATCTACCATTCTTGCCAATTCCTAAGAATATGCAACTATTTTTCTGAGAAATCTTCTATTTCTTCCTTCTGCTGGATATAAATGTGTAGAGGGAGAAATCCGGATATTGGTATCTATCCAACAGTTGTTGGTGACAAGCTAGGAACTTGGTGCGTCCATGTCATGACGCGCGGTCGACGCGGTTTCTTGCTTGATTTCGGTTGCTCAGTTTTGTATCATGGGCGAGACAACACCCGTACAGGGCCTGTTGCATGTTGACCCTGCTTCTGGCCAGTCGCGCCTTCAATATTCCCCTTTTGCTTTCGCGAGACTCTTGAGCTGAAGAGTCTCTCGATCTCCTTCAGAATCTTCGCATCGTAATCGTCACGGAGTGCTTCGATCATGCATCGGCACAAAAGCGTCTTCCTCATCATTGCATTGACCGTTCTGACCGGATCGATTGTCGCGCAGGTCAAGATCCACGAGAGGCTCTCGATTACCCCCGGCATAGCCGCAGGGAATGGACACATTCAAACAGTTGATCCCCAGGACCATCTGCCCATCTATATGCGCTACGGAGGTGCTCTCTGGATCAGCCTGAACATCTATGATCCGTATTCCTGGTACGTCGTTGATAACCCCTCCTCGGGAGAGAAATTCGGGTTGCAGTGGTACATCGACCCCACAACAGGCGACACGGTTTGGAAGGATTCCTACTATCAGACACGCAATTGGACACTTTTCAGGGAAGATCGTAATGGACTCCTCACCTACAATGGGGGACGTGTGGACAGCCTTGTCAATGTGGGGAATTTCCCTCAGTGGACACCAATCTATCTTTATCTCCGGGATGATCTTTTTCGGGATCCCTACCGCCTGGTGCTTGACTCAAGTGAAATCGTTTACCCCGATCATAGCTGGTCAGAACTTACCTTTACAGCCACGACAGACCCCCAATACCTGTTTGGCGACATTTTCTTCAACGACAGTTGGTTCCGGCCACTTCAAGATGATTTCACAACGCGGGAGTTCCTGTTTCTGGGAGGGGTGATACCCGACCTGAACAGCTGCGCGATGCCTCCA
>PMNP01000253.1 GCA_003161755.1 Ignavibacteriota bacterium
TTGACGGATGACAACACGCCGATCCAGCCGGAAGGGACCACCCAGACGCTTCAGGAATTCGACAAGGTGTACGTTGACATCAGGGGACGCGACCTCGGCGCAACGCTCGGTGATTTTGAACTGAATCTGAAGGGGACGGAGTTTGCACAACTCAGTCGGAAACTCCAGGGCGCGAAAGGAGACGCCGTCTATCGATTGGGCTTCGCCGATGGGGATGCCCTCGCCGCGGCAGCCATTACGCGCGGCAAATTCAACTCCATGCAATTCAACGGCATTGAAGGAGTCCAGGGGCCATATATCCTCTCGGGAAAAAATGGAGAACAATCCATCATCGTCGTGGCGGGAACTGAGCGTGTCTACATCAACGGTGAAGAGATGGTCCGCGGAGAGACCAATGATTATACGATCGACTATTCGATCGGCGAAATTACGTTTAGCCCGCGCCGGCTCGTGACGGCGGAGTCCCGCATAACAGTGGATTTTGAATACAGCGATCGCCAGTTTTCCCGATCATTGCTCGCAGCGCAAACGCATACATCGTTGCTTTCCAGCCATCTTAAGGTGGGGTTTACGTTCCTGCGGGAAGCCGACGATCCCAATAATCCCATCGATCTTGTGCTCTCTGATTCCGTCCGGCAGGTTATCGGGAACGCCGGGGCGGACAGTCGTCGCGCCGTGATGAGCGGTGTTACGGCCGCAGACTCAGGCGGATTGTACATGCGCGTCGATACCTTACTCAGTAACGGCACCGCGGTGACGTTCTATCGCTACGCTCCGGGAAATCCGGCTGCACGCTACCAAGTGGTATTCTCCCAGGTGGGTTCTGGCGCGGGAGACTACATCCGTCAGCAATTGGGCGTCTTCCAATGGCAAGGCCCCGGTGGAGGAAACTATCTTGCCATCCGCTTCCTTCCGCTGCCCCAGTCTCAGCAAATGATGGATGTCGCCGTCGAGGCAAACCCATCGGAAGATCTCTTTGTCACGGGGGAGTTCGCCGGCACGTCGATGGATCCCAACCGGCTTTCCTACCAGAATGTGACCGTTCAAGGACATGGTATTAACGGAGGCGTGGAATGGAAGCCGTCTGACCTGCGCATCGGCTCGCTGAAACTTGGCAGGATGGACCTGTCTGTGCATGAACGATACACAAGCAATAACTTCAATGCCCTTGATCGCACAACGGATATTGAATACACGCGCAAATGGGGGATAGACTCGCTGACGCAAACCAGCGAAGAAATTCAGGAGGCATCGCTGAAATACTCTCCTGATTCGGCGCTCACGCTTGAGGGCGGGTATGGTAGAAATTCCCGCGGTGCTTCTTTCCGATCAGTCCGTGATGAGGGGCAGCTTACACTTCGCGCTCCGGGGATTCCGCATCTGGATTATTCTATAGAGAGCATCCGCTCGGGCGACAATGGAACTGAACAGTACAGCTCCTGGCTTCGCCAAAAGGGGAGAGCAGAGCAAACGTTCGGCATTCTCACCCCTTCGGTAACCTATGAGGGTGAACGAAGGACGTTCAGAGGGGCTCTCGATCAGGTGCTCGATGGATCGTTTGCCTTCGACAACATTGGCGCCGGAATCGTTGCGGCAGGAATGGGTCCGCTTTCCCTCTCTGCAGCAATGGGGTGGCGCTCTGATGCCCTGGCGCTCGCCGGGACTCTGCTCCCTGAATCAAAGTCAGTGACGCAAACCTACGGCGCCAGGCTTGCCGAGTGGAACAATCTCTCTTCGCAAGTCGATGTCACGCTCCGCAAGAAGTCCTATACCCCTGCGTTTATCAATCAAGGAAATCCTGATGTGCGTAGCGTTCTCGTTCGGGATCAAACGCGATATTCTCCGTTGAATCGGGGGGTTGAAACAGACCTGCTCTATGAAGTGTCCACCGAACGGACTGCCCGACTTGAACGGGTGTTCGCCAAGGTCACCGTCGGGAGTGGAAATTANNTTGCCGATGAATCGGAGTTCGTTCCCGCGCGATTCGATGGAGACTACGTTGCCGTTACCGTTCCCTCCAGCGATCTCGTGCCGGTGATCGATCTGAAAACGGGGTGGCGCACGAAAATCACCCCTTCCCGCTGGCTTGAGAACCCGACAGGGTTTGGCCGCATCCTTGCAGCACTTTCGTCGGAAACCTATGTTCGCGTCGATGAAAAGAGCACTGAACATGATCTCAAACAGATCTATCTGCTCCATTTCAGTAAGTTCCTGCGCGATTCGACGACCATGACCGGTTCGAGGTTGATCACGCAGGATCTTAATGTCCTTGACGGCAATCCGCTGTTCTCCAGCAGAGTGCGATTCACCGATCGCAAATCCCTGAACAATCTCAGCGGAGGAATTGAAAAGGGATACGCCCGCGAGCGATCCCTGAGGCTGCGGTGGCAGTTGATTCCAGAAGTGTCAAATCAGATTGACCTCGTGAATCAGACGGATCGCCTGACGTCCAACGAAATCTCCAGCAGGACGCACGATATTTCTTCGAATGACGTTACGCTGGATTTTGCCTACCGGCCGGAACAGGATCTCGAAATCGGATTCAAGGTGGAGGTGTCGCAAGCCACAGATGATCTCCCCGCCATTCCGGTCGAGGCAAACTTGAATGCTCAGTCTCTCAGGACTGTCTACGCATTTCGGGGTGCGGGGCAACTGAGGGTTGAGTTTGGAAGAGAGGAGATGCTTCTCAGACAAACGCCGGAAATCTTCCCCTATGACCTCACTGGCGGGCGGGTTGCCGGGATTACCTGGCTGTGGCGGCTGGCGTTTGATTATCGGGTGACACAGTTCCTTCAGGCGACTTTGAACTATGACGNNCGGCGAAGTGAAGGCATTTTTCTAAGAGAAGCCGTGGATCCCGGGGCCTCACTTCATTTCTGTGAAATAGGGATCGAACAACGGTCGGATCGCGTGCAAGGATCCCTCCAAAATCGTCCCTGCTGTTTTTGCAAACACGTCGAGCAGAACTACCGCATTGACCGGTGAATCCGCTACTGATGTGCCCTTGAGACGTTTGGTGAACGAACGGTTGACAATTTCCAATTCGCGATAGGCCGTTTTTAACCCTTCGAGTTCAAAATCGCTCTTTCTTCCCTCCTTCATCAAAAAATATTGTGCGAGAAGATACATCGATGACGCGCGGTACACAGTCTCCTCGCTACTGGCGAGAGGAAGATGAAAATGCGCCATCTCCCGGAGAAAGGCAGATCGCGGACACCCGCTTGTGGAAATGATCAATCCCATGAGGGAACCCACCGCTCGTTGCGCCGAAGTGTTCTGTGAAACTGTCCTTTCCTTTGTCACTACCGTTAATAAGAGTTCGTCATGGGACATGACGCCGTCGAACCGTTGCACGAGTTGGACCAGGTGAACTCCCATGGGACAATGGGGAGTGGAATCGGGTGTGAGTGGGCAATTTGGGCATTGTTGAAACTCAAGCTTCGTCCACTGTGGTTGCCGATCAGGGACTCCGGAGAGAATCTGCAGCGTCGACGCNNGGTCGAACACCTCTTCTAACCCGCTGGAGAGTCGAAACCGATAGGTAATGGAAAGATTAGTCATATTCATCTATCCATGGATTCATACAAAGAAGTAAGTTACCGCAGAATATCAACTGTAGAGGAGGGGCGGTTGAACCGTGCCGTGTTGTGCAATTAGTTGTCGTTTCCGGCCTTTTCCGGCCGACCTTTGCTCATCAATTTCATACCCGCGAGAATACGGGAGCAGTCATTGCTGGGGACGGTTGGCGATTCTGGCGCTCTTTTTTTTGCTGCTTCCCCTTGACAAAGTGCCGCAATTTTATACATTAGNNTGATATATTATACAAAGCAATGGAAAACAACACACATAGCGCAATATCCTCTCTCCAGGGCCGCAATACCCCCGGAACTCGGAACGTTGTTTCCATCCTTGTCGTAAACCTCCTCCTTAGTCTCCTGCTTGTTCTGGGGCTGATTATTATCGGCTGACCCGAACGCCAGAGGCTAACCCGCACACCAAAATCCTAAAGCAACAAACGGTCACTGCAAGGTTCACCTCTGGCGAACGGAAGGCAGTTTTTTATTCATTACATACGAGAATTTGAATGGGCACGGACACAAAGAAACTCCGAAGTTCCCTCATCACTGAAGGATACCAGCGTTCCCCAAACAGGGCAATGCTCCGTGCTGTGGGATTTTCCGATGATGACTTCAAAAAACCAATCATTGGTGTCGCAAATAGCTACAGCAATTTGACACCATGCAACATTGGTCTGAATGACCTTGCGAACAAGGCTATGGCCGCCCTCAGTGGAGCCGGGACGATGCCGCAGGTGTTCGGCACGATCACCGTGAGCGACGGGATATCGATGGGAACTGAGGGGATGAAGTACTCGCTTGTTTCTCGTGAGGTGATCGCCGATTCCATCGAAACGGTCTGCAATGCCCAGGCAATGGACGGAGTGCTTGCTTTTGGAGGGTGCGACAAGAACATCCCGGGCGCATTGATTGCCATCGCGCGCTTGAATATTCCGGCGATCTTCGTGTACGGCGGAACGACCAAGCCAGGTCACCTGGATGGCCGGGATTTGACTGTTGTCAGCGTCTTTGAGGCCGTGGGACAATTCAGCGCCAAGACGATCGGCGCGAAANNCTTGATGCGGTAGAGCGTCATGCCTGTCCGGGCGCCGGATCGTGTGGGGGGATGTTTACCGCCAACACGATGTCCTCTGCGGTCGAAGCCTTGGGTCTGAGTTTGCGCTCGTCATCCACGATGGCGGCGGAAGACGCAGAAAAATCAGAAAGCACCGCCCGCTCCGCCCAGGTTCTCGCCGAAGCTGTCCGCAAGCAAATCCTTCCCAGTCAGATTCTCACACGCAAAGCCTTCGAAAATGCCATTACCGTGGTGAACGCCCTTGGCGGCTCAACAAATGCCGTCCTCCATCTTATGGCCATTGCGCATGCGGCAAATGTCCCGCTGGCGATCAACGATTTTGAATCCATCCGCCAGCGGACGCCCGTTCTCTGCGACCTGAAGCCATCGGGCCGCTACGTGATCACCGATTTTCACAAGGTGGGAGGTGTGCCGCAGGTTATGAAGATCCTTCTTGCGCACGGGCTCCTCCATGGTGATGCTCTGACGATTACGGGACAGACCATTGCGGAAGTGATTGCGGATGTTCCCAATGAACCCCCCGCGGGGCAAGATGTGATTCGTCCGTGGAGCAATCCTCTCTATCCCAAGGGTCACCTCGTGATTCTGCATGGCAACCTTGCGACAGAGGGAGCCGTTGCCAAAGTTACTGGCGTGAAACAGCCAAGCATCACCGGACCGGCTCGTGTCTTTGAATCGGAGGAGGTTTGTCTTACGGCCATCCTCGCAGGGAAGATCAAACCGGGCGATGTCATTATTATCCGCAATGAGGCGCCGAAAGGCGGACCTGGAATGCGTGAGATGCTCGCTCCCACGTCGGCCATCATCGGTGCAGGACTTGGAGACTCCGTCGGGTTAATCACCGACGGGAGATTCTCCGGTGGCACGTATGGGATGGTTGTTGGCCATGTCGCCCCCGAGGCGGTTGTGGGAGGCGCAATAGCATTGGTTCGGGAAGGCGATTCTGTAACGATCGATGCAACAAAAGGTCTTCTCCAAGTCAATATCTCCGACGAGGAGTTGACGAAGAGGAAGGAACAATGGACACCGAAGCCTCCCCGCTATACCCGAGGGGTGCTGGCGAAATATGCGAGGCTCGTATCGAGCAGCAGCATTGGTGCGGTGACGGACAAAAATGAGGACGGTAGCAGAAAACACGGTTAGGCTAAAACATAG
>PMNP01000151.1 GCA_003161755.1 Ignavibacteriota bacterium
TTGGCGGTTGATCCTCATGCTTTCGCATCCGCCACGTCTTTTGGCGGATGGCGGATAGGCGGTTGGCGGATATGTCCCGAATTTTGGATTTGTTTACCCCGCCACTCATTCGTGTCCGCCANNCTTCCACTATCGGGAAGCAGTTTACCGATCGGGGATTTCAGATTGTCGAGTTCGGTGAGGCGGCGGATGTCCATGTCATTAATACCTGCAGCGTCACGGCCCGGGCGAACCAGGAATGCCGGCAAATGATCCGCCGCGCCCTGAGGAAGTCTCCGGATTCGTACGTCATTGTCACCGGATGCTATGCCCAGCTCAACCCCCAGGAGGTCAAGTCTATCGAAGGGGTAGATCTCGTCCTTGGCACCAATGAGCGGTACGGCATTTTCCAGTTCGCCGGGGATATGCAGAAGCTTTCCTGCGCCCGGGTTGAAGTATCTTCGATAAATGAGGTATCGGCATTTGATGCCGCAGCAACGAGCGAAGGAACCGGCCGGACGCGCGCGTTTTTGAAGGTCCAGGATGGCTGCGACTACTCCTGTAGCTTCTGCACCATTCCGAGAGCCCGAGGCAGGAGCCGNNCATCGAAGAGTGTGTCGCCCAGGCCGTGGAACTGGTCACTGCCGGGTTTAAGGAGATTGTCCTTACCGGGGTGAATGTCGGCGACTATCGGGGGGATGGCAGCCAGAGGCTGGTGGATTTGCTCGGGCATCTGGTAAAGGTTGATGGACTGGAGCGATTGCGAATCAGTTCCATCGAACCCAACTTGCTCACAGAGGATATCCTTGATCTTGTCGATGCTAACTCTGTCCTCTGTCATCACTTCCATGTTCCCCTTCAAAGTGGATGCGACGAAATCCTTCGAATGATGAAACGAAGGTATGGAACACGGATGTACGCANNACGCGCATTTTGAACAAACATGCGATTTCTTGGAAATGCTGCCCCTTTCATATCTGCATGTGTTCACGTACTCCGAGAGGGAAGACACCGCTGCTGCGACGATGCCGAACAGTGTGCAGCCAGATGTGCGATCGCAGAGAAATGCTGTGCTGAGGTCAATGAGCGCCAGGAAGAGGCAGAATTTTCTCGAATCGCTGGAAGATAAGTCATTGAAAATACTACTGGAAACGGAGATTGATGAAGGCTATCGATTTGGCTTCTCCGGGTNNCGCGCGTTGGAATTCCGGCTGAAGGGACCAGGGAAAATACCGTTGTCGATGTGCGGGTGGTGAAGGTGGCTGACGCTTATTGCATCGGAAAGGTGGAGGGAGGGGCATGAAGATTATCGCGGTGGAGCCAGGGAGCATTGCTGAGGAGTTGGGGATCCAGGAAGGCGACGAGCTTGTGGAAATCAATGGACAGAGGGTACGCGATGATATCGACCTTCGATTTCACGAGGGGGATGAGATCGTCACGTTGAAGACCGCGCGGCATGGGGAAGTGACCATTTTTGACATCGAAAAGGACGGAGAGGATCGCCTCGGGGTAAGCCTTGAAGAATTGAAGATCCTTTCGTGCGGAAATGACTGCATTTTTTGTTNNCAAAATCCGAAAGGTTTGAGGAAACAGATCTACTTCAGAGACGGGGATTACCGACTCTCCTTCATGTATGGGAATTATACGACGATGACCAATGCCGGACCGGCAATCCTCCAGAGAATAGTCGACCAGCGTTTGTCGCCGCAGTATATCTCGGTTCACGTGACGGATCTTGAGGTGCGGCGCCGGCTCATGGGACTCAGAAAAGACGACCATATTCTTGAAAAGATCGGGTTTTTGCATGATCACAATGTTTCCATGCACACCCAAATTGTCCTTTGTCCGGGGATCAACGATGGCGCGGTGTTGGAGCGAACCGTACGGGATCTTTTTGCCTTCCGCCGTGAAATCATATCCNNATATCCCTGGCAATCGTTCCGGTGGGTTTGACGGATCACCGCTTCGGTTTGGCGACTCTTGCGAAGGTGGATAAGGAGTACGCGGCATCACTGCTTGCAAGAGTCGACCGATGGCAGAAGGAGTTCAGGAGAAAGACGGGCCGGAACTTTGTCTACGCCTCGGATGAATTCTATGTTGTGGCGGGCCGGAATGTTCCACCTGCATACGCCTATGATGGTTTTCCTCAGATTGAGAACGGTGTTGGGTATGTGCGGTCCTTCCTTCGTGAACTTCGCCGACAGGCCGCGGTTTTTCCTGCTCGGCTGAAATCCGCCCGAACCATTACGCTCGTCACAGGCGAGTTGGCGGGTGGTATAATCGAGCAAAAACTGGTGCCTCTCCTGCGCCGGGTGAAGGGGCTGACAGTCAACCTCGTCGTTGCCCCCAATACCCTCTTTGGAAGGAATGTCACCGTTGCTGGACTTCTGTCGAGCAAATGTGTATATTCCGTACTGGAAAATGGGCCTGTGGGTAATTTGATTCTCCTTCCTCCCGATATTCTGAATGCTGACGGCCTTTTTCTTGACGACGTGACGGTGGAGCAACTCAAGCAGAGGGTAGGATCTGAAGTTATGGTGTTTGACGGTTCGTGGGCAGACGTGTTTTCGACTCTCAATCGCACAAAGAGGAGCATCTCAATCGTCCATTGATCATGCCTTGCATCGTGGGAAGGCATTTTGGCNNCGAGCGTTGTTATCCTGCCCGCATTGATGGCTCTTGTGTTGCATCCGGCGTTTGCGCAACAACCTTATACGACGCGTCAGGAAGCTGCACTTTCCCTCTTGTCTGCTCCTCCCACATTGACCCAGTCCTCTGCGATGGCTGGCGAGGGTCGAGCAGGAAAAAAATCGGTCGGACTTGCCGCGATTTATTCTCTCATCCTTCCCGGAGCAGGGGAGTTCTACACCGATTCGTTTTCATCCGGAAAGTACTTCTTTGGCGCTGAAGCGGTTCTTTGGCTGACCTATGCTGCATTCGACGTGTATGGAACGACGTTGCAGCGCGATGCAAGAACGTATGCGGCTGTCCACGCGGGCGTGTCCGCACCGGGAAAAACGGATAAGTTTTATGTGGATGTGGGAAATTTTCTGACAGTTGACGCCTACAACGCCCAGATGCTCCGCAACCGGACGCCGGAGCTCTTGTATGATGCGGCAACGGGACTCGGGTGGGGTTGGGATTCCGAGGGAAATCGAGCAACGTACCGTAATCAAAATGTCCGTGGCCAGGATGTGTTGAACAACAGGAAATTTGTCGTTGCTGCAGTTCTGATCAATCACGTGGCAAGTGCAATCAATGCCGCCCGAGCCGCCATCGCGCACAACAAAGAATCGGACGGAACCCTGGGATCCCTGCANNAAGTGTCATGGGTGGGTGGCGTAATCCGCAAGGAATCCTCTTCACCATCACGCGTTCCCTGTAATGTCTGCCATGCGTTGTTTCAAGCTCGTGATAGAATTCGATGGCACATACTTCGTGGGGTGGCAAATCCAGCCCAACGGAAGAACTGTGCAAGAAGAAATCACCAAGGTTTTGGAACAGGTGTTACAGGAGCCGATCAACCTTATCGGCGCCGGGCGAACCGATTCCGGCGTGCATGCGCGTGGCATGGTAGCGTCATTCAAGACGAATTCATCGACGGGGGCCGGTTCGCTGCTGAGCAGTTTGAACGGAATCCTTCCGGACGACATCCACGTCCATTCGGTGGAAGAAGTCGCAGAAGAGTTCCATGCTCGTTATGATGCAAAGGACCGTAATTATCGTTACTACATCGCGTTACATCATTCGCCGATAGGCCGATTCTATCAGTGGTACGTCAAGTATCCGCTGAACGTGGAAGCCATGAATCGCGTTGCCGCGCAAATACTCTCCGAACACGATTTTACTTCGTTCTGCAAGTTTGATCCATCAGTGAAAAGCTACCTCTGCACGGTTCTCTCTTCCCATTGGACCGAGACCCCATCGCTTCTTACTTATGAAATCTGTGCCAACCGGTTCCTGCATGGGATGGTAAGGGGGCTCGTGGGCACAATGGTGGATGTGGGTCGGGGGTACACCGAGGAATCGGAATTTATCGGAATTCTCAATTCCCGGGACCGTCGCAGGGCGGGCATGGCGGCTCCTCCTCATGGACTGTTTCTGGAAGAGGTCCGGTATTGATTTCGCGCACAACAAGCCTGTTGGGGAATTTGTACGTTTTCAGAGGTTACTCCTGTTTCAAGCAGAGTCTGTTCTAACATGGAACAGAGGGAATTTCGATTCCTACTACGCCACGACGCTTTGATATGGGCTATCTGAACGCATTGTTTTCTCCATTGACCCGCCTCTTGGGGGGATCCAGCCGGCATCGGGGCAACATTATCGCCATCGCTGGTGGGCCACCCATAGATGCCGAGTCGCTTCCTTTTACTCTCGGCACGACAATCGCCAATCGCTATGAATTGTTGGATGTCCTGGGCGTTGGCGGATTCAGCGTGGTCTATCTCACCCGCGACCGCGAGTCGGAAGCGCTCCATGCCCTCAAGACGCTCCGCGACGACATTGTGCACGACGCAGAGACGCTGACACAATTCCGCAAGGAAGCGAAAGTCTGGATCAGCCTGGAACGCCACCCGAATATTGTGAGAGCAGATTTCATCACCGAGTTGGATGGGCGCCTGTGCATCGGGATGGAATACGTGCGTCCGAATGAAGACGGATTCAATTCCCTCGATGGTTACATGAAGAGTTCACCGCCTAATCTCGAACAGGGACTCCGGTGGATGATTCAATTCTGTCACGGCATGGAGTTCGCCCGCGCACACGGTGTGCGGGCCCACCGCGATGTAAAGCCCGCGAACATCATGATGGACCGGGATCGGACGGTCAAGATCACGGACTTCGGGTTTGCCGAGGTGCTCGATGCAACCCGCTCAGCGGTTGTCTCCGGTCGCCGCCGCTCAATCCCCCACAGCGGGTTTGGTACCCCCGTGTACATGTCGCCAGAGCAATTCCTCAACGCGCCGCGATGCGATGAGCGAAGTGACATTTACAGCCTCGGTGTTATCATGTTTCAAATGGCTGCGCGAGGAAGGCTGCCGTTTTTCCCCATTGGATACGACAAGGGGATGGAACGCACAGAGCTCTGGCTGGCGATGCACCGGATGCACGCTGAAGCGCCGGTACCCAAGCTTGCATCTCCCTTGTTTACGATAATTCGAAAATGCCTGGAAAAAGAACCAAGGCTTCGCTATCAGGTATTTCGCGACTTGCGTGAAGATCTTGAGGCGCTTCTTCTCAAGCATACGGGAAAACAGGAAGCACCGGCTTCGATTCGCGGTGCGGGGGCATGGGAGTTGTACAACCGGGGTTTGAGCCTTGCGAACCTGGGAGACCTTCCCGGTGCGATCGCGCAGTACCAGCGTTCCCTTCAGCGCAATCCCAACAATGCGGATGCGTGGAACAATCAAGGAGTGTGCCTGCGCAAGCTTGAGAGCCTCAACGAAGCAGTGGAGGCGTTTCGCAAAGCCGCATCCATCGATCCCGATCATGCGGCAGCACTGCGAAACCTTGGCAGCACCCTTCGCAACATGGGAATGCCCGTGGAGGCGCTTCCTTGGCTCGTTCGGGCAGTCAAAGTCGATCCGGCCAACGAGTCCGGCTTGCTCAACAAGGCCCTTGCAGAAGAGGAACTCGGCTTGAAAGCCGATGCTGCGGTATCATTTCGTGAATTCCTCGCCCTTCCCCCCACAGCACTGAAATCCTACGTTGAACATGCCAAATCGTTTCTTGCAAAGCTGCCAAGAACGTCCAATAATCAAACGCGCTGAACTTTTTCTTCCCGCCTTGTGTTCCCAAAACATCCTGCTGCACCATGCACGGCCCGTTAATGCCGACGAGAGCAGGCTCGCCTTACGTCAACGAATACACTACCCCTATGGCGCGTCGTTTTTTTTCCCATCTCCTCTTCATAACGGGATTCTTTTTCGCGACACTCCTGCTGTCTGCATCCATGCCTGAGCGGCAGATGATTTCCGGTGGTGGCGACCTGGGAAGGACAGTGTATGAACAGCATTGTGTCTCCTGTCATGGAGTGACCGGTCATGGCGACGGTCCCGCTTCAATGTTGCTCTCTCCTCGGCCGACGAACTTCATCCTCGGCGTGTACGAGTTTCGATCGACGCCGACAGGGAGTCTTCCCACGGACCACGACCTCGTTCGGACAATCTCCAACGGACTTCCCGGGACTGCAATGCCCGGATGGCGGAAGTTCATTACAGGCGATTCGTTAGCTGCACTCGTCGCGTATGTCAAGCGCTTTTCTCCCCGTTTTGCAAATGAGACTCCTGTTCCCGTGCACATTGCCACTGCAGTACCACCTTCGGCCATCAGCATCATTGCGGGAAGAGCGGTGTACGAGAGACTTCAATGCGCTGCGTGTCACGGAACTGATGGTACGGGAAAGAATGCGGTATTGATGGAGTTTCAAAACAGCGCGGGACAGACCATGATGTCTGCTGACCTCACGCTGCCCTGGACGTTTCATGGCGGTGCGACTCCGGAAGACATCTATCTGCGCTGCCGCACAGGGCTTGACGGCACTTCCATGAGTTCCTTTGTGGGAGCTGCGACAGAGAAAGAAACATGGGATCTGGCGAACTATGTGGTATCGTTGCGGCGGAAACCTCTGTGGGAAATGAACGCAGCGGAAATTCAGGCGATCTCTCTCCAACGTGATTCTGCCTCCGTGAGCAATCCCACACGATGGGGACGCACACTTGTTGCGACGCTTGGCTGCGCTGATTGTCACACTTCTCTGGATCCGAAGGAAGGATATTTTGATTGGCTGAACATGGCGGGAGGGCAAAAATGGAGCGTGGGACCATGGGGATTCATCTACTCGGCGAACCTGACGCCCGATAGGGAAACTGGATTGGGTGACCGCACTGAAGCGCAGCTCAGACAGACCCTGACCAGGGGAATCCGGCATGATGGTTCACGTATGCTGCCGTTTCCCATGCCGTGGACTGCCTTTGCCGGATTGAAAGACAACGACCAGCACGCAATCGTCGTCTATCTGAAAAGCATCCCACCGGTCTCCAACCGCATCCCGCAGCGGGAGCCATTCGGGTTCTTTTCGTATCTCAAAGCCAAGTTTGGGCTTCTCATCATGCATGACAGCTTTGCTTTGCGCATTTATTCGGGCAACGCCGGAGCGCAGGATTCTACTGGACGTTCGATGGAGAACACTCCATGAGAAAGCTCGTCAAATGGGGAAGCCTTATTGTGGGCCTGGTGATTGTCGTCGGATTCGTCCTGTTCCTGTACGTGATCCCGCCGTTTACTCTCTCATCACCTAGGACCTTCAGCGCTCCGGAACAATCCGCTGCGCCGGCTATTGACAGTATCGCGGATTCGGCGGATCGTGCCATTGCTGAACGCGGCAGGTATCTCGTGGTCGTTGGTGGATGTACCGGATGCCATACTGCTTCAGGACCTGATGGAGCACCGAATTGGAAACGCTATCTTGCCGGCGGCGGGAAATTCATCGACCGCGAAAACGGAACGGTCTATGCGGCAAATATCACACCTGACGTGGAGACTGGGATTGGCAAACTGAGCCGGGTGGAAGTAATGCACATGTTGAAGACAGGTCAAAAACCTGACGGGACAATCCTGAATCCCCGTGCGATGCCCTGGCCGGATTTTTCCAATCTTCCGGACGAGGATCTCTTCGCGATTGCCACATACCTGCATTACCTCAAACCAATCCGGAGTCGTGTGCCGGGATTCTCCGCTCATTCTGATGTGGGCGATCCTGCCGCGAAGGAAGCCGTCGATCTTTCAGACTTTTCCGCTCATGAATGAGGGCATCCTTGACATTCTTCCTCCCGCTCAGTAATTTGTAAACAACCCGCCCTGCGTACCCCCGCTAATTACTCTCGCACTTACCTCCTCCGGGGAATAGCCATGCTTTCACGCGTATTCAGCGGCGCCACCTTCGGCGTCAACGCTTCGCTTATTGAGGTTGAAGCACACGTAGAACATCACATCCCATCATTTTCGATAGTCGGTTTGCCGGACAACGCAATCCGGGAAAGCCGTGAGCGCGTCTGTTCTGCCATCAAGAACAGCGGGTTTCGTTTCCCGTCAAGAAAAATCACCGTCAATCTTGCTCCCGCCGATCTGAAGAAGGAAGGATGTGCTTTTGATTTGCCGATGGCCGTAGCGCTCCTGGTCTCCACGGAGCAGCTCTCATCAACCGTTGTCGAGGAGTTCCTACTGGTCGGCGAACTTGCGCTGGATGGAACATTGCGCCCGGTGCGCGGTGCCCTCCCCATTGCCCTCGAAGCGCGGAGGCGGAAAATCCGAGGGATGGTGGTGCCGCGGGAGAATGGGAGGGAGGCGGCAATGGTCGAGGGCGTGGCAGTGTATCCCCTGGCGAGTCTGAAAGAGGCGGCAGAGTTCTTTGCGGCAGATGGCGAACGGCATGCTCCGCTTACAGTGGATTTGGAAGAACTGTTTCGGAGGGACCAGCACTATTTGTCCGACTTTGCCGACGTGAAGGGGCAAGAGTCGGTGAAGCGGGCACTTGAAGTCGCCGCGGCAGGATGCCACAACATCATCATGATCGGACCTCCGGGATCGGGAAAAACCATGCNNAGTTTCGATCGCCTCATCATACAATATCGGATGCCGCGTTGGTGGGGGGAGGATCGATCCCGAGACCGGGAGAAATCTCCCTTGCTCATCATGGTGTATTGTTCCTTGATGAGCTGCCGGAGTTTGCAAGAAATGTACTGGAGGTCTTACGCCAGCCTTTGGAAGACGGACGGGTGACGATAAGCCGATCCAGGCTCTCGGTGGAATACCCTGCAAANNGGTCCGTGCGGCCATTTCACCGATCCGGCGAAGGAATGCACGTGCAACCAAATGGCAATTCAGAAGTACCTCGCAAAGGTCTCTGGTCCGCTTCTCGATCGGATCGACCTTCACATCGAAGTCCCTGCGGTGAAATACAAGGATCTTTCGAGCCGCGAGGCGGGAGAGAAATCCGCGCTCGTACGCGGCCGGGTCATTGGTGCACGATCGATACAGACGGAGCGCTTCAAGGGACGCAAAGGACTGTTTTCAAATGCCGACATGCAGTCACGCGAGGTGAGGGAATTTTGCCGGTTGGACAGCGGGGGAGAAGAGCTCTTGAAGACAGCGATCACAAAGCTCGGCCTTTCGGCGAGGGCGTATGACAGGATCCTCAAGGTTGCACGGACCATCGCCGATCTTGCGTCGACGCCGGAGATCCGGCCGGAACATGTTGGTGAGGCGATTCAGTACAGGAGTCTTGATAGAAGTCTTTACAGGGGAACGGTCTAGGGATATTCTAGGAGTAGGTAGTATGGAGTAGGCGGTAGGTAGAAAGATGAGGAGACTTGCGGGATTTGGAGACGGTGAGATTGGGAGACTTGCAGAATCGGGGGAAGATCATCATGCCGNNGGAAACCGTTAAAACGGTTTCTGGTGGTGTTTGGCCTTCGTCGTTGTTCCACGACTAAAGTCGTGGGCTAAAGGAATGTCGGGTCACATTGCCTCGGAATCCAAGGTCTATGGGTCAATGGTGTTGGGTTGGATGAATCGAAAATGTGAA
>PMNP01000053.1:0-2220 GCA_003161755.1 Ignavibacteriota bacterium
AAACTGCGGCTGCGTGAGTCCGAACGAGCGGATATGCACTTCCGCCTGATGATTGAGGGTTGAGAAGGCGCGTGCCAGCTTTACCCACAAATCAAGCGCTCGAGCTGCCCGGAGGCCATAGCGTTCGTTGGTCGTCATCGTTCGAACTTCGATTGTTTGAGTTCAAAGTATTAACGTCAGGCGGAGGGCTGGAGTTCCATTGCTGGATTCCGTTGATTTTTTGAGGTATCTTGTGAGTACTACTGGAGAGCAGACTCACCATGGTGGACCAGATGTACTGTCCGCACTGCCGCAAGAGCGTTGGCATTGCGTGTACCGAGCACGTTCAACAGCGGATCGACTCTGACGGAATGGCCCGAAAGGTCTCTGTCCGCACATGCATTTGCACCGGATGCCATGCGCTTATTCACAGCGAGGAGCTTCCGGTGCTTCAATCCAGACACGAATCTGCCACATGAATCCGATTTTTCGGACAGTTCTTTCTTTGTGGATTTGGACCGCGGTCATCATCCTGCTCGTTGTCTGGTACCCGTTGCTTGTCATCATACGCCTGACTGATCGTGACCCTGTGCGATACCGCACCGGAAGGTGGTTTCGCCGACTCGGTATGGCGATGGTCAAGGTCAATCCTTTCTGGCGTGTGGAGTTTTCCGGAGAGTACCCTGCCAATCCGCGACTTCCCTACGTTGTCGTGTCGAACCATCAATCGCTTGCCGACATTCCGATCATCTCCCACCTCCCATGGGAAATGAAATGGGTGGCAAAGCGTGTGTTGTTTGATCTACCACTGGTTGGATGGATGATGAGACTTGCCGGCGATCTTCCTCTCGATCGATCCGATCGTCAATCGGGTGCGAGGATGATTATTGCCGCGAAGCGGTGTTTGGAGGGGCGATGTTCGGTGATGATATTTCCGGAGGGGACGCGTTCGCTGGATGGACGGGTGTCACGGTTTACTGACGGCGCATTTCAGCTTGCCAAACGCGCTGGGGTTCCGATTCTTCCACTTGCAGTTGATGGCTCGCTCAATTGCCTCCCGAAGCATAGCTGGATGTATGGGAAGCCTGAGACAATACGCGTGAAGATCCTCCCTCCGATTCTGACGTCGGACGCGAGGATCCCATCAGAACTTCGCGACGTTGTACGCAGTCAAATCATCGCCCAGATTGCTGAGTGGCGAGGGTGTGCCTCAGCAGAAGTGGATGCCATGGGAAGAGCCAAGACGCCAGGGTCTTCCGGGGAAGGGAAGAGGAACGAAGAGTAAGAAGACCTTTTCCTATGTGTCGCACGACTGTTAGAGAATTTTGGATTTCGAAGGGCCAATTTTGGATTTGAAAACACATCGATGGTCAGCTCATCGATAGAGATGTGGCGACCTTTGTTTTATCCCTCCACCGTTGTCTTCTACTACCTGCTCAAGNNTCAAGACTACCTGCTACCTGCACCATGCACGACATTAGACCCTGTCGCACGACTGTCGCTCACGCAAAGGCTGTGCCAGTTTACGGATAAACAGCAAAGCCAAGCACCCTTGAGCTCCCTGGCCGCGTGGATCATCCCACCAGATGCGGCTGCACTTTCTCCAGAATGTTCCGCTTCGGCACGGCTCCCACAATCTGCTCGACGATTTGTCCGCCGCGGAACACCATCACCGTCGGGATACTCCTGATATTCAGTCGCGAAGCGATCATAGGATTCGCGTCGACGTCCACCTTCCCCACCTTCAGCTTCCCTTCGTACTCGCTCGNNACACGGGCCGCACCATACGGCCCAAAAATCAATGAGCACCGGTTTGTCGGATTTGAGAACTTCCTGGTAAAAGTTTGCATCAGTGATTTCCAGAAGCTTCATGGGCACTCCTTGACATCGAAAGGTTGATTACCGTGTTGTCGGAGGAGCAGGCGAAAACGCGATACTGTTCGGACCCAATACCCGCCGCACCTCTTCCACAAATTTCTCCGATGGCTCAACGGAATATCGTGATGTCTGGTACACCTTTGTACATTTGCTGTCCGTGACGCTGAAGTAGCACGGAACACGACCACGATTCTGCTCCATAAGTTGACGCAGGGCGACAATCGTATTCTCTTGAACATCTTTTACGTTGA
Organism: Ignavibacteriota bacterium; assembly: GCA_003161755.1. The sequence goes on from PMNP01000053.1 coordinate 2,109, forward strand.
TGGAGAAGACGATACTCTTGGTAAATTTCTCTCTCACCTTCTCCATCGGGTAGACTTCATTCAGAAGGATTTTAAGGGACGCGCCATTGTTCTCCCCCTTACCGATCACCAT
>PMNP01000053.1:2239-3657 GCA_003161755.1 Ignavibacteriota bacterium
CACTTCCTGTTCATACTTGAGCAGCGGGTGGCCGGAGACATAAAAACCAAGCACGGTCTTCTCGCGCGACAGCTTGTCGAGTTCCGACCAGGCAGGAACATCAGGGAGCGAAGGATACGCTGAGGGTAATCCGGACGCAGTGCTCGCCATATCAAACAATCCCGTCTGGCCGCTCAGTTCCTGATCCTGCCGCCGAATGCCATACGCCGCCGCCTGCTCGATACACTCATAGAATNNCAAAGCCCGAACCGGATCTTTCCGTCCGTCACGGTGAAATCCAGGAAGCTCGCATTCACATCGGGGGGCAGGAGTGGTATCCCGTTCTTCCTGCAGTCATCGATCAGCACCGCGATCCTGTCGATGTCGTTGATTTCCGAGGAAAGCGTCGCTGCCATGAACTCGGCGGGATACTTGGCCTTCAGGTATGCAGTTTGATAGGCCACAACGGAATAGGCAACGCTATGCGACTTGTTAAACCCGTATGAAGCGAATTTCTCGATGAGGTCGAAAATCTCTCCTGCGAGTTTTCGATCAATCCCCCGTTCAGCGCTCCCTTTGAGGAATTCGTCCTTTACTGTCGCCATCAGGACTTTGTCTTTCTTGCCCATGGCGCGGCNNCATCACCTGTTCCTGGTAGACAATAACGCCGTACGTCTCCTTCAGGATTGTCTCAAGCGTCGGGTGGAGGTATGCAATGCTCGATCGGCCGTGCTTCCGTTCAATAAAATCCCCGATCATATCCATGGGGCCAGGCCTGTACAGCGCGTTCATTGCCACCAGGTCGCTTATCGACGTGGGAAGAAGCTTGCGGAGCGACTCCTGCATCCCGGAGCTTTCAAATTGAAATACCCCGACAGTGTTCCCACGGGCAAACAGGTCGAACGTTGGGCGGTCANNGTGGTCGCTGATATTTCCCGGAGCGATAACCACTCCGGCCGCGTGCATTCCCGCATTTCGGTTCATCCCTTCGAGAACGAGCGAGGCGTCGATTAACATCCGGATTTTCGGGTCACTACTCTCGTTTACCCATTTCAATTCCGGAATTGTCTTCAATGCTTCTGCCAGAGGACGGACCTTGCCAAATCCGCTTGGAATTTGTTTGTTGATGGAATCAATGGTGCTGAGGGAAACACCAAGGACTCTCCCGACATCCTTCAGTACCGCCTTCGTGGAGAGAGTACCAAACGTGATAATCTGAGAGACGGAATCCTGGCCGTATTTCTCGCGCACGTATTGGATGACCAGATCGCGTTTCTTGTCGGAGAAATCAACGTCAATATCAGGCAGGCTCACCCGATCAGGGTTGAGGAACCGCTCAAACAGGAGATCATATTTCAGTGGATCGACATTGGTGATGCTGAGGGAATACGACACGATACTTCCGGCGGCACTTCCCCTGCCAGGACCAACATACACAC
>PMNP01000053.1:3670-3864 GCA_003161755.1 Ignavibacteriota bacterium
TTCTCGCGCAATTTCAGCAGGAGGTTGCACTTCTCTGCGATTTCCATGGTCGAGGCGATTGCCTCAGGAAAATCCGCAAAGAGGGCGTTCATCTCTTTGGTCGATTTGAAATAGGCTTGGTCGGTCTGATAGCGGAGCTTTGAGTAATCCTGCGGATTGCTGCTGGAAGCGTCGGGGATCAGCAGCATGATATT
>PMNP01000218.1 GCA_003161755.1 Ignavibacteriota bacterium
CCCGAAAATCGACAGCGCCTGCGCAGCAATGGAACGCGCCGAGACATGGAATACCGTCGAGGTAAGTTCTCCGGCAATCTTAAACATATTGGGGATCATCAGGAGGAGACCCTGCGACGCAGTAAACGTCGTTGAGAGCGCACCTGTTTGAAGCGCCCCGTGCACCGCCCCGGAGGCTCCGCCTTCGCTTTGCATTTCGGTCACCGAGGGAACCGTGCCCCAAAGGTTCTTTCGTCCCTGTGAGGACCATTCATCGGCCCATTCGCCCATGTTNNAGTAGATCGGGAGGTCATTCCATCCCGAACTCAGAGGTCGAAATCCATTTACGACAACTCGGCTCAACATCAAAAAACGACTTCTCTCTATATGTGCTTTCTAATACCATGCCACCGAAAAGTGGCTAAAACAGCGCCCCAAGGCCGTTTCCTGGCTCCAGATTCCAAGAATTGAGAATGCCTGCGGAAAAAATCGGAATGGGTGAACAGTCTGGCGGATTCCCCTAACACCGTGAACTGTGCAGAAAAAGCTCTTTGAAGCGGAGACAGTCAACCATCTGGGGCGGGGCGAGCCCGCACAGAAACTGCGCGATTCGACCATTGTCCTGAGTCTGCCGCGAACTCGAGAACGTGGGAAATGCNNATCACGCTTGGAATAGTGGAAACGAGTTCAATGAGCCTCTGTCGGTGTTCCTTATCCAGTCCCTGACATGGTTCGTCCAGCAAAAGCATCTCCGGACCTTTGACGAGCGCCCGGGCAAGCATGACAGTCCTTCTCAGTCCGTAGGAAAGCAGGGAAAATTTCTGGTCTCCCTGCAGATCCAAAATCTTGAGCCACTCCTGAACCTTTGACTTTTGCTCGATCGTAGTCTGCTGGTAGAGCCCCACGGAATCNNACCCGGATGCCACAACCTGACTGACCGTGAGATCCTCTCTATAAAGAATCTGCAACTCCGGTGATAAGACGCCGATTCGCTGCTTGATATCCCAAATCGATTCTCCGCTTCCCCGGTGCTTTCCAAAAAGTGTAATGTTGTTGGAGTATGCCTGAAGATGATCCGCCGAGATCAACCGGAGGAGAGTCGATTTGCCACAACCGTTCGGGCCGATAATTGCCCAATGCTCATTGCGCCGAACAGTCCAGTTGAACTTGTTCAACACCACCCTTGCGCCGTATGACACTGTGACATCGTTCATCACGGCAGTCGGCTCATCCGCGGTCTTGGCCGCATTCGGATTGTGAGAGACGCCAATGGGGATGTTGGGAGGAACGACTTTCCTTGTGGCCACATCGAAGAGATCTTTGAATGTTGATGAGTGCTCAACCTCGTGCTTCGGTCCCTTCAGGACAATCTGCCCGTCCTTCAGTCCGAGGATGTGCGTTATGCTGGCGGAAAGATCTTCCCGATGTTGGGTGATAAGCAGGACTTGAACATGTTTGGCTGGAAGGTGTTCAATCATCTTTCCAAGCGTGAATCTCGATTCTCCGTCGAGTCCGTCATACGGCTCATCAAGAATCAGTATCCTCGGTTTCTTTAGAAGCGCCCGACAGAGGAGGACCTTCCTCATTTCGCCATTGGACAGCGCCAGCAGAGGAGTTGTGAGGAAATGTTCGAGGCCCAGAGTTCTGATTGTCTCCGTGGAGGTCTGTTCACGAAGGTCGGCGGTGTCTTCCAACAACTGTTGCACAGTTGTGCCTTCATCCTCAGACGCACTGAAGTTGCGCGCATACTCCAACCCCTGCTCTCTGGCAATGATTTGACTGTGGAGTTCGAAGGAAACGTAAGCGAAGTATGACGGCGTTATACGGTGGGAATAGCTCAACATGCCGGAAGAATATGGCAATCTGCCGCGGACGATTTGCATGAGCAACGTCTTCCCGGAACCGTTCGGCCCTACGATTCCCCATTGCTCATTTTCGCCTACTTCCCAGCTGATATCGCGAAGGACAGCTCTCCCCTCCCTTACCAAGGAAATCTGTTCCAATGTGATCAGCGGCATCAATGACTGCTTCATCTGCTCTTGTTTATCGGAGATGCCCTGTCAAGTGAGAATACTCCAGCATTTGCGTCGCGAGGTCCAGCGGGTAGCTTATCTTCACATCGACGACGCTTCCCGACGGATCCATCACCGGCTCCAGTTTGGGCATCACAAAGGCACTATACGCGGGAAGGTTCAGGCTCTTTACCCTCTCCTGGATCTCATCACGGAGTTTTGCATCCACGTGGAGACCATAGGCATCGACGAGTGCTTTTGCTCCTGCCAGATCACCTTCGGCCTTGATCCGCATGATTTCTGCAAGGAGTTTTCCAAAAACATCATGCAGCCTGGCGTAATCCGTGATATGATAGTACGTCTTCCCGTCTCTGTGCTCCACTTTGACTGCGTCGGAATTCCTGATGGCGTACGTCGCGATGAGCTGGCGGTTCTTCAGGTGGTCTTCTTCCAGCTGGTCGCTCTTACCGATGCGTCGCAATTGTGTCAATGCTGTCCGTATGGCGCTTTGATACATCGTTTCCCCAATCCGGCGCAATTCTTCGTCGTCCTTGGCAACGCCGATTGTCACCAGCACCGGATCAAAAGCATTCCAGAGAGCCACAAGGTCAGCCCGCGCCTCTTCCAGCGTATTGTAATATCCAGGGAGGAAGATCGACGGATCCTTCCCCTGCAATTTTGGACTTGCCTTTCCAGATCCATGTCCGATCACTTCATGCATCGCCGTATGGAGGTTATCGGCAATGGTGCCGACCTGTACCGCATGATCAATTTCTCCTTGATCCCAGGCGGTTTCTTTCAGGAGTTCCGTCCCGGTTGTTTTGTCGTACGCCTCGACCACATTGTGAAGCAGCACGCTCTTGCTGCCATACTGTTCTCTAATCGATTGCTCGTTCGGCAGGTTGATGCCGATTGGCATCGCCGGGCCCGTGCCGCCCGTCCCGACCACGACGTTGACAACGTTTGCGATCGGGGAGCGATCAATGTGTTTCTTATACTCATCGCGCCATGGAGCCTGATCCTCGAAATGTTGCGCATACGCCGCCAGGTTTCTCATCAGCGCTGTTTGGCCCGGATCAGTAAAATACACCGAGGCTTCGAATTCAGCCTTCTGACCGCGCGGGTCGAGGTAGACCTCGATGAATCCATGAATGAAATCAACATTCGAGCTGTCTTTCACCCACGCAATGTTGAATGAACGGAAATCATCGAGATTGCCGGTGCGATAGTAGGTGATCAGTGCTTTCACCGTTTCTGCCTGATGCGGGGTTGAGGCAAAGGGCAACGCCTGTTCGAGGTAGTTGATCGCCGCTGCGAGCGGCACCGCATAGCGCCCCGCGGGGATGGCAGTGTCGCCCGCACGCCACACATCTTCACGGATTTTTCCCTTTTCCATGATCACTGTTGAATTGAGACCATTCTTCTCGCCCCCCGCTGCAGCCCAGAGCTCCACATCGTTGTAGCGGAGACCACCGCCGTAGAAATTCACCGCGCTCTCCTTAATCCAATCGTGACCGGGCGTCTTGTCGGTAAGCATAGGCTGATGAAGCGGATCGAACATGACCGGTTTCAAACGCTGAAGCTTCGCATCGAGTCCTTCTCCACCGGCGAGATCAACCTGACCCCCGGCTGCCTGGACGGCATGCACAGCTTCAACAAACTCCTCGAACGAACACGTCGGGACAAACTTCTTCGATGTCAGGTTGTCATAAAACCCGTTGTTCACCCAGAACAATTTTACGTAGGCAACGATCTTGTCGGCAACATCCTGCTTGACCGCACTTCGATGAATGTACATCTGCTCGACAAGATCGCGCACTTCGAGCGCCGCAGGATGATGCTGATCAATCGCGATATCGCGGGCAACAATCGATGCCTGGTAAAGGTAATAGGCAAAGATTCTTTCCTTTGGTGAGAGCTTGTCGAACCCGTCTGCATACAACTGAACGACCTGTGCCGGGCCGACCAGTTCAAGCTTGTATTTCCGCTCTCCCGCTTGCTGGTCCTGGGCTTCCTTTTTGTCAGACGAGCAGCCTGCGTACGCCAGCATGAGTGTAGAGAGAATCATACAAGTCGCCGCGTTGTTCATAAAGGTGATCTTTCATTTGTCAGGTGACGCACTGCGAAAGCGATGCTCCATGGCATCACTTTCGCCACAACATGTACGATGCCCATAGCGGAATGGTAACCTCGCGTTGGCGAAGAATGTCCAGCGTTGCTGCGCGATACGCGTCAGACCTAGGCAATCCGTCCTGCAGCGAGTTATAGAACGCCTCAGCAAATACTTTATCTGCCTTTCGCCCCGTAGCAAGCCCGTTGACAATAAACGTGCGAGTTCCGCTCCCGAGAGGAATCGTGCAAAACCGGGTTGTCGAAACTGCCGGATTTGCCGAACAGTTGTAAAGCACCATGGTGGGGAATGCCGGAAGTCTCAGGAGATCCCCCACGGGGATACCTTTCAATACCTCAGTCCGTGGATCGGGTAAAATGATCTCAGAATTTTCAGGGCACGACGGATCCCAGTGAACGTCGAGCCCGGCATGCAGGAGATCCGCATGCTCCTTATACAGCAACGAAGGGATTGCCTGGGCGTTCATGTAGAACCGTGCATCCTTGAAATTCACCCTGATGTCACGCAGTTCATAATCAACATCTCTTCCTGTGTGCCCGGGATTGCCGCATGCCACAATATCTTTCACTGCCGGACCCGGATCCATATCTCCGGTAAGGAGAGAGGGAATGACATAGGCAACCGGCCATCGTTCGATCAGCGAGGTCCCCGCTGGGGGCCCTTTGCGAAGAGCATGGATGGGAATGAAGGGTATTTGTTCCGGAGGAGCAATCAGCACGATCCGTGACCCAATCAGCGCGCGCTCCACGGGACGGATGAAGAGATCGAAGAGCGATGCGTTGCCGACCTCCGTTTTCAGGTCGGTCTTCTCCTTCTTGGTCGTCGCCTGGGAATCGATCGCCGTGGCCAGCATTTCGAGATTTCCCGCGTATGCAGCGCACTGATTTGCCAGCACCGGGCGATCGATGGCAGCAACTGGTGCGTTGATTGCTTCGCGCGAAACGATAAAGACATAGAGGAGGCGGGAAGTTGTGCCATACAAGAGCAGCGCACTTCCCGCGGGCAATCGCTGCTGGAAGCTCCCGGCTGCGGCCGTCGGAATTTCCACAAATGGTTTCAACTCCGGCCGAGCGGCGATCATTGCCGCACTGATCTCGCGTGCAACGATCCGATCCTTTTGGAGGCGGCTCCAGATATTCGGCGCAGCTTCCGCGTGCCGGGACGGGATGGCCAGCGCCTGTGCCAACAGGCTCTCCTCGCCGACAAGGCGGGTCCGAACGGCATGCCATTGGGACAGCAGGCGATCAAGATCATCATGCGATGTCGAGAGGTCCATCGAGCCGAGATCGGCAAGCAGCAGGGCATGGTTCTTCCTCAGCGCATATTCCAACGCTTCGTCACGACGCCCCAGACGAAGCAGGAGATCGATAGCCTCATCGTGCCATGGGACAAGACCGGATCCGACAGCCGCGCGCTCACATTCGACATAGAGATTGTCTTCTCCCCTGTGCGCCACAATGAGTTCCGTCGATTCGATTGCCTGCCGGAAGTCATTAAGGGCTTCAACAGGGTTCCCGAGTTTAAGGTTTGCCAGGCCGAGTGTCCCGTAGGCGTACGACGACATTGCGGGGGGTGATCCGTTTTGAAGAAGGTTCAAGGCAGACTGGGCAAGGACTCGCGAAGAATCAGGGTGACGCTGAAGCTCACATTGCGCCACTTGAAGCAGGGCATACATCTTCGCCTGAACATCGTTGCGTTCCGTTGACGATGCGACTGCGGCCTCATAAAAGCGGCGCGCGTCTTCCAACCGATGCAGCCTGAGGAGGGTATTGCCGACATGGAACAGGATTGCTTCACGGATGGACCGGCCGTTGGAAAAGCCGTCCGATTCCTTGAGCGCCACGGTGTATGTGGTCATCGCCTCCGGCAGGTTTCCTGCAGCA
>PMNP01000374.1 GCA_003161755.1 Ignavibacteriota bacterium
GGGGAATTGTGCGACGCGTAAAGGTGTACGAAGTATTTGTCGATGGGGCAAAGGAAGGCTTCCAGGTATCCTTGCGCATCATCCCTTATCTTGTCGCCATGCTCGTTGCCATTGGAATCTTCCGGGCAAGCGGAGCAATGGATCTCTTTGTGACGCTCCTGAATCCAATCACCAGGTTGATTGGCATGCCTCCCGAAGTCCTTCCTATGGCAGTCATGAGGCCGCTGTCAGGAAGTGCGTCGCTCGGAATCATGACTGACTTGATGAGAACACATGGACCCGATTCATTCATCGGCATCCTTGCCTCGACAATGTATGGGAGTTCTGAAACGACTTTTTATGTCCTTGCGGTGTATTTCAGTGCAGTGGGGATANNAACGTCCGGCATTCCGTTCTTGCTGGGATCATCGCCGATATCGTCGGGATGCTCGCTGCGCTCTGGATTGTCAGGATCTTCGTGGGCTAGTCTGCAGCGTATTGGCAGGGTATTGCCAAAGCGGTTGGTGATGTTCAGCTCTCTCATATACATGTTCACTACCCAAAGGCCGGACATGACACCCGAGCCACAAGTCACAAAGGTCGGCATACTCACCAAGCTCAAGCACTCCTTCAAAGTGGTCGGAGCAATGGTTGTCCTCCTTCTCGCAACGATAGGATTGTTTACCATCCTGTATTTCCTGTTCTTCCGGCAATCTCCGCACCCCAATGGCAGCATCACCGCGCACGCTGCCGACAATCACGGCGCAGAGGGTGACACGAACCTCTGCTTCTCTCTCCCAGGCAAGGTGTTTGGATCCTCGAATTATCTTTCTCCAGTGACCATCGAAGGATCGTACGCCGATCGGGGAATCAAATCCTCTTCGGGGGCATCGACAATTGTCAATGTCGCCATGGCGAATTTTGAGGATTCGCAGCTCAGACTCGTGTTCGACANNAAGCGTGTAGACTACCCTGCCCGCCAATCGGACTCGACGCAAAAAATGATACTCTTCGAAGTCCTTCCAATTGACTCGAACCACGACGGCATGATCGACGGTAACGACAACACCGTGCTCTTCTTCTCAGATTTGGATGGAAAGCATTTGACGCAAATGACGCCCGATTCGGTGACCGTAACCGGATGGAGCTTTGTCTCCGACAAGAATCGACTTGCCATTACTGTGGTGGAACAACCCATGGGAGGTGCTTTCGAGAAGGGAAGCAAGCCAGAACACCTGTGCGGATACGATTTCTCCACACGGAAGTTCTCTCGCCTGTTGCTTCAATCTCCCCAGTGAAGCTCCGGCGAACTGTTTCTGGGATTGAATTCGATCGTTTAATGATCGCTCTGGCCGGTTGGTGCATATTTGGGATCGCAAGGAAAATGTGAACTCCCCCTGTTTCCATAATCTTGTCAATACCTTAGTGGGATCATATGGCAGCAAAGACGCTCTCCGACATCTTCACGGAAAAAGCAACTACACTAGCGGACTTGGAGCGCATTGTTTCCTCAGCCACTGAGGGCCAGCGTTCCTTCCGGCCAGCATCGGGTCTTTGGAACATGACCGACAATCTTGAGCATCTGGTGATCGTTGAAACTGGCATCATCCGACTTATCGCCAGACTNNACTCTGTCAAACCTCGTGACGATCCCGCAAAACATCGAACGACTCGGACCAGTGAAGACTGCGAAAGAATTTGAGCCTTCCGGTGGGATGGATCCTTCGAAATCCCTTTCCCGTCTGCGCGAGTTACAGGATCAGTTCTCCTCATTTCAAAACAGGCTCGCGCAAGTCGACATCTCTCTCGTGAGTTTTCCTCACTCCCAACTCGGACCACTGACGGTGGGTCAATGGGCTGCCTTTCTTGTATTACATGAGCAACGTCATCTTGAACAGATGCGAAGAATCGCTGCCCATCCTGGTTTTGGGATAACCAGCCATTAGGGAAGGTGCGCGGGAACACAGTTGGTCGTGGGAAAATTCCATAAGCTTCCTGCGAGGTTTTCCANNAGCGACGTACACCAGGTCGCATATTCCAAACCTCGTAATCATCGCCCTGACAACAGTGTTCTACTTTGCTTCCCGTTCGACCCTGTTGGACCGCGAGACAGTGCACGCCATGGTGTTGACGGATTGGAGTCTCTCCGGCATGCTGGGCTCCATTTTCCTCCATGGGGGAATTCTGCATCTCGTCGGGAACATGCTCTTCCTCTACGTGTTCGGCAACGCTGTTTGCTCAGCCCTTGGGAGCATTGCCTATCCCTTTGCCTATCTGGCTCTTGGCCTCTGTTCATCTTGTGCGCATCTTGCTTTTGGCCATGGTGCCGCAGTGGGGGCCAGCGGAGCCATCAACGGGATCGTTGCCCTTTCGCTCGTCCTCTTTCCAACAAACAAGCTTGACTGTTATTACATCATTCTCTGGTTCATCCATGGAAGAATCTCTCTGCGATGTTACTGGATGATCCTGGCCTGGTTTGTGTTTGACATCGTTGGAGCAATTCTCGGCGGCGGCCACACTGCCTATTGGGCGCACATCGGAGGGTTTGCCGGGGGATTGATTCTCGGATTTGCTCTTCTCGCATTCAAATGGTTGAATACCTTTGATCCTACCCTG
>PMNP01000233.1 GCA_003161755.1 Ignavibacteriota bacterium
GCCGCATCTGCAAAGTACGGATCTCCGGCTCGTGGCAAACCGCCAATGTCCACAAAAGAGATGCTCTCCACATGGAGATCCTCGGCAAGACGGCGTATTTCCCGAAGAATGCTGGCACCCACGGACTGATGACCAAAGAACACGCGCTGTTTGCTGATGCGAACAAGATCATTGTAGACTGACTGATCGTTGGCCAATCGTAACCCCTGTGCACACATACCAGACCTTACGTAGTCGAACGTAGAGATTGGATCATGGGATAAGCGGAGGTTGAAACGGAAGGGATGAATTGAGAATCGAAAATGCTGGCTGTCATGCCCCGACAGTCCGTTTGATCTTCCCTCCTGCTGTTTTCGGGAGTTCTGAAACGAAACAGACGATGTGAGGGATCTTAAAATCTTCGAGATGACTACGGCAGTGAGTTTTCACCTCTTGTACTGTAAAGGCCATTCCTTCCCTTTGCACAATCTCCGCTTTGATTGCTTGCCCAAGGACATCATCGGGAACGCCGATTACACGGCATTCAGTCACTCCCTCAAGGGAATAGAGGACATCTTCCACCTCGATGGGGCTGACTTTCTCCCCCTTGCTTTTGATAAGTTCGTCTGACCGCGCCACGAAGTAGAAGTATCCGTCCTTATCCATCGTGAACAGATCGGCTGTCCGCAATATTCGTTCCCACGGATACCGTCCCGGAAGAAGGGCCGCATCCGTGGCCTGCTGATTATTCCAATAACCCTGCATCACCGACGGTCCTCGAACAAACAACTCACCCACCACTCCAGGTGGAACCGGTGTGACATCGGATGTTCCCACCCAGCACTCGATGTTTTTCATACTGCGGCCGGCAGAAGTCGGTCGCACATCCACATCTGCTGGTGGAAGGTACATCGTCCGGAGACATTCCGTTAGCCCATGCATAAGGAAGAGATTCGTGGTGGGGAACATCGCTCTTAGCCGCGGGACAAATGACGCAGGAAGCGCTGCAGCCGCATTCGTGACATATCGGAGTGATGCAACATCTGCCGGTTTCACATCGCGAAGTCTTAGCAACAACGCAAATATCGTTGGTGTCCCCGCAAAACCTGTGACCCGCTCTTGCGTTATTTTGCTCAAGACCTCAAACGGGTATCCAAACCCCCGTTCCAAAACCAGAGTGCCGCCTGTGTGGAATGTCACCAGAAGTTGGAGAAGCCCGTAGCTGGAAGAAAGCGGCAAGACGTTGAGCACAATGTCGCTCTCATTGTTGCCGAGGTACTCAGCCACCGATCCAACGGCGGCATGAATATTGCGATGCAGCATTGCCACCCCTTTTGGCCGGCCGGTTGAGCCGGACGTATAGATAATGGCAGCGAGATCAGATTCCGTAAAAGCTTCAGCACACACCACAGCCGAGTCTTGCCGTTGAATGGTCGATCCCCCATTCCCTGTCTCGGCCGATTCGTCGTCGGCGACAATACGTCCAATTGTTTTCCCCGCAATGTGTTCCGCATCCGTCAGCACTGCAATTTTCTCCCGCGAGGTGATGACCAGCCGGGAGCCGCTGTCGTCAATGATGGCGGCCAGACGTTCGGCCTGCGTCGCTGGATTTACGACGACAATGCACCCACCCGTCATGACAACGCCGAACACAGCGATCACTGCTTCAAAGCCATTCTCCATGAAAATGATTACACGGTCACCCCGGGTGCAACCCTGCGACATGAGAACCACCGCAAAATCCGACACTCGATGCGCGAGTTCACAGTAGGATGTCCTGGTTCCTTTGCAGACCAATGCCACCTTTTGAGGAAGCCGTTGAGCAGCAACGGTCAGGTATTCATGGAGGAGCATTCTTTACACTCGTGGTTTCGACATTTTGGGATCCATGAACCGGAGAATGCGGCCGATTGAGTCGAAATTGTCGGCAACAAGTTCGCTGTCGGCAAATTTCATCTGAAAAGTTTCTTCCAGATGACCTATGAGGTCAAGAATTCCAGTGGAATCCACAATCCCTGAACCGAGAAGCGACTGGTCTTCACCGACAGTCTTCTTGTCATCGAAAAGAAAGTTCTTTTGAATAAAGCTCTGAAGATCCTTTCGGAGATCATCGGCGGTCATACATGTCTTTCATTCTGTGGTGGTGACGCGGGAATATCGTTTTCTTCCCCTGATTTGTCGATTATAGTCGTGAATGGCACAGGTGGCCCATCGCGGAGTGCATGGCCTTGGACAAACTGGTGCGTCACGAGCTGCGCCGAGAGAATTCCCACCAAAGCCATGTTGTCTGTATTGCTGAAGTTCTCCCCTTCTTTCATGGTTGAACCTCGTTCGACGCATTTGGCGTACAGCGTTTTGACTGCATGCGGATCGAAGAGGCCGGCTTTGCCTACGGCCTCTTCCGAAAGCAAGTCCGAGACATACTCGTGAGTGTCATTGCCGATAAAACTCATGGCATCCGGAGCCCGGTAGGGCTGCTTTGGGCGTTCCACAATATCGGGAGGAAGGATTCCTTTTGCGATCCGCTTCAGAAGGAACTTCTCCTTCAGCCCTGCAATCTTATACCGGGGAGGAAGTTCATTGCGNNTCATTGCAGAATTGCATCACTTCGGCGTCGAGGAATGGAAAACGTCCTTCCACCGAATGCGCCATCAGCATCCGGTCTCCCTGCGAAGAAATAAGATAGGACGAAAGGAGCGTGCGGACTTCAAGATATTGTGCTTTCCCCAAGCCGTCCCAGGTTGAGAATTCCTGCGGGAGGGAACCGAGGATGTCCGGCGCGGGTTCAGCCGCAAGAGCCGACTGAATTTCACGGCTGAAAAACCGATGGAGCATCGCAGTCGTTCGCCAGCGGGGCGCATGAGAGAAGTCCGGATGGCCAAGGTCTTCGATCCCTTGGCGCCAGAATTCCACTGCCATTCCACGGGCACGTTGCGGAGAGCGCGCCAGATATGGATAGAGTCTGTCAAAAAGCATCGGTCGGCAGCGAGATTCCTTCTGTCGCGACCAGAACTCGCGGATTTTTGCCTCCCGGAAGATATCATAACCGCCAAGAACCTCGTCAGCACCTTCACCTGTGAGGACGGCCTTGATGCCCGATTGCCGGACCAGGCGAGAGAGAAGAAAGAGCGGCGCCGGAGCAGTACGGAGAATCGGCCTCTCAGCGTGCCAGATAACGTCGGGAAATACCCTGCCAATATCCGCTCGGGATACCGTGAGTTCCTCATGATTACTGTCGAGAATCGACGCCATCATCCGTTGATATGGCGTTTCATCGTATTCGGCATCCTGGAACCGGATGGAGTAGGTTCGAAACACCCCTGCCTTTGCCTGGCGTCCCAACCATGCCGTCACCGAGCTGTCGATGCCACCGCTCAGGTAGCTTCCCACCGGGACATCGGCGCGGGNNATGCGTCGGATACCGGGGATACCAGAACTGGGTTTCGTGAACTGACCCATCGGATTCATATACTCGCACAGATCCGGGTCGGAGTTCCTCCACGCCGGTAAACATTGAGGAAGGAGCCACGGAGGCCCAGTAGGTAAATGTCTGGGCAAGCCCCTGAGCAGAAATTGTTCGTGGCACCGAAGGGTCCGCAAAAATCGCCTTCACTTCACTTGCAAAGCGGATGACCCCGTTATTCTCGTGAATAAAGAGCGGCCTGACACCAACCCTATCCCGTGAGAGTACGAGGCGGCGTCGACGAGAATCCCACAGTGCTAGAGCCCACTGTCCATTGAAGCGGGAGAAACATTGTTCTCCCCATGCCTCAAATGCGTGGACGATAACTTCC
>PMNP01000040.1 GCA_003161755.1 Ignavibacteriota bacterium
GTTCCTTTGATACGAACACCAAGATGAATCCGCCGCTGCGCACGGCCCCGGACATTGAGGCTGTCAAGGAAGGATTGAAGGATGGCACCATCGAAGTGATCGCCACGGATCATGCGCCCCACTCCTTTGATGAAAAGCAGGTGGAGTTTCAGGCAGCGCCGTTCGGCATCGTCGGTCTTGAGACCGCACTCGGTCTCGCAGTGAATGAACTTGTACGAACAAACCTCCTTACGCTGGTACAACTCGTAGAAAAGTTCTCGTCGAACCCACGGCGCATCCTCGGTCTTCCTCCTCTCCGCATCGCGGTTGGAGAGAAGGCGAATCTTTCATTGTTCGACCCTTCCGTCGAATGGATTGTTGACCCGTTGCAGTTCAAGAGCATGTCGAAGAACACTCCGTTCGGCGGAAGGAAACTCAGCGGCAAGGCCATCGGGGTAATAAATAACGGACAAGTATACTGGGCATAACCGCCCAGCGTTAGGCTTGGTTGTCCCTCTCGCTGCTACTGCCCACTATCGTGGACGACTGCCCATTACATTGGTCGGTCTTTTTCTCCAATTTCCGCAAAAACCATCGGTTATCGACTAGTTCGTGCTGGCATACCGTTTGCGTTTACCTCTAGCGGTAAACAACGAACCTGGAGGTGGAATGAAATACGGCAGTCTCCTGATTTGCGTAATCCTGGCATTGAACGGGTGCCGGAACCATGCAGTGCAACCCGATACAACACCTCCCGGTGCGCCGACGGGGCTCTCCACCATAACGGGGGACAACTCGATCGAGCTCTTCTGGAATTCGAATCAGGAAAAGGATCTGTCCGGATATAATGTCTTTGTCAGCTCCTCATACGATGGGCGGTACGAGCTCATTGGGTCGACCAGGATCCCGCAGTATTTGGATAAGGGGGCAGTAAACGGGAATGTCTATTATTATGCCGTCACGGCATTTGATTTTGACGGGAACGAAAGTGAACTCAGCAAGGACGTGGCGTACGACATTCCCCGTCCCGAAGGAGTCAATGTCATTCTGGGCGACTACCGGCAGGATTCCCTGGTCGCAGGATATGATTTCTCCCGTTTTGCAGTTGTGCCATTTGACGATGAATTCTCCGACATGTTTTTTGAAAATTATCAGGGAACGTACTATATGGATGTCAGGACTGATGCGGACATCCAGGACATGGGTCCGACCGCGTCCATCGATGACGTCACCACTGCTCCATCGAGTGGTTGGTCTCCGACCCATGATCTCACGTTGACATCGGGACATACATATGTCGTGTGGACATGGGACGATCATTTTGCAAAATTCCGGGTGACAAATCTCTCACCCTCACGAGTGGTCTTTGATTGGGTGTATCAGTCACGCCCCTCGACACCGCTTCTGCGGCAAGGCGGTCACACGCGCCCCCAGGTGGTCATCGCCAGGCCTTGATGATTGTACGGTGCTGGGGGAGGGCAAACCTGTGAGGTGGATGGATGTAGATTGCTTTTATTCCCGCAATGGAGTATGTTGCCTACTCCTACGAAGCGGTGCCTCACATGAATTTCGTTGCGTGGATAACGTTCATCGCGGTGATGCGTTTGGGCCTTTTCTTTGCTCCTGGTCCGGCGACAGACGGACCCGCCGTTGTTCAAGCGAAACAAGCCAAGAGTGGAGGCGAATCGCGCGACCACTGCAAGGCGGTGTTTGACGCAGTCCGGATCGGGTTGTCGACCGGTGACGTCAATGCTTTTTCCAAACATCTCGCCGATCAGGTGCAGGTGAACCTTCGTGACGGCGAAAGCGGTTACTTTAGCGCTCACCAGGCCTTCTACCTTCTGGAAAACTACTTTCACACCTGCCGGCTCTCGAATCTGACATTCACGACAATTGGAGATTCAGACACGAGCCCCTTTGCAACGGGAGGGGCGGCGTTTGCCTACAAGGGAGGCCGTGAATACGTTCAGGTGTATGTTTCCCTCTCCCTCGCCGGCGATCGGTGGGTGATCTCCAGACTCAACATCTACTGACTCATCTTCCACACGGTGACCCCTTTGTGGCTATCCACGAGAAAAGGCCCATATCCTCTGGCCGTTATCACCGTAGTACTCTCCGCACTGCTCGGACTGACCTACCTTACCGAATCGATCATTGTCAGCGTTAATGAGGACAGCTTCCAAAACGCCATCGATAAACGATGTGTCGAATATCTCCAGGCGGCCCAGAAGGAATTTGTTGCTGTTCAGGAAGACACGAGAAGTGCCGCCGTGAAGGCTGCGAATCATCCTGGCGTACTCAGATTTCTTACCGGCGCAGATACCAGTGAGGCATCCCTGTTCGATGTCGTTGTCAGTATGGCAAGAGACATGGATGTCGGACTCGAGGTGTACGACCGGCATGGTTCTCTTGCTGCATGGGAAGGACGAAGCGGAGTCTCTCATGCGAGCGAAGTCCGTGCAGCGCTCGAGGGAGCAGTGACGTCCTATGTCAATCGGAATGCGATTACGTCACAACTGTTTGTCTTCGTTCCAGTACGAGGCCATGATACAATCGTTGGCGCTGTACTCGTGAGGCAAACGGTCGACATGAACTACCCGCTGAACAACCAGTACATCCAGCATGAGGGCCTGACCAAGGTACTCTCACGTCGCCTCGGCGTTAACGTGGAATTTGATTTTTCCCCGGGAGCCGGGCTCCGCAAAGACGGACGTTATGCTGCAGCACTGCTGTTCGGGATCGACAGCGCGAAAGTGGGATCGGTCAGCATCCTGCGGCCGCCGAGGGCGGCGTATTTCGATAGTATTGTTGCGCCGTATCATGTCATAGAATCGCTTCTGCTTTTGGCGATTCTTGGTGTTGTTGCCGCCACACTCTGGCGCATGCTTGCCAAAAAGACTCTGCGTCCGGCAATCCGTTTGATGGGTGGCATCGCGTTGATTTGGGGAGTACGCTATGCGCTGCTTTGGATCGATATCTCATCTGTCCTTCCCTCGTTGACGTTGTTTGACCCGTCGCTTTTTGCCTCCCAGTTCGGCTTTGGCATCGCCAGGTCGTCAGGCGAGCTGACGATCAGTGTGCTGGCGCTTGTCTGCACAGGTCTTCTTTGCATTACCGTGATCGAGGAACAGCGGAGTTTGGGAGGCGGGCCACTACGCTTGTTCTTGCGCAGTTCCGTGTTGCGCGTTCTGGCTTCTCTCGCGGCAATAGTCGTCCTGTTCTGGCTTTTCTATGGATTTGCGGCCGTGGTACATAGCGTTGTGTATGATTCAACTATCCGGTTTGCCGATCAGCAAGAGATCTTTCCTTCGATGGAACTCGCCGTCATCACCATCGACATGATGACGACTGCATCGTGCCTCATGGTAGTGGGGATTGGGACGGTGTGGTTTGTTCTACAATGTCTTTCCGCAGGTCCGGTGGTGAGGATCCAGGGATGGATTGGCGCTGCCGCATTGCTTAGTGTTGTCGCCTGCCTCTTTGGCTTTGTTCTGGAAACGCCGGTAATTCCTATTGTTATTCGCGTGGCGTTCGGAGTGTTCGTTATGTTGGCTCTTGTTCTGGTGAGCCGCCGACCGGGAGAAGTACAATGGAAGATCGATGGACCTACCTCGATGTTTATTCTCGTTGCCGCTGTGGCACTGTATTATCCACTTCTCGACAAGTACGTTCAGGAAAAAGACCGCGACAGGGTGGAGTCATTTGCGGAGCAGGTCAGCAGGCCCGCTGATAGCTGGCTGACCTTCGTTGTCAACGAAGGTCTTCATGATTTTTCCTCGGATGAAACGGTCGAAGCGCTCCTGAGCGATGATGAACAGGAAGTGGCCCGGATAGCATTCGTCCGATGGGCGCAGAGTCTTGCCTGCAAAGAGGGTTACGCCTCCATGTTCTCCGTCTCCGATACCGCGGGAAAGGTGTTGAGCCGCTTCTTCATCGGAGGTCAAATCCAGAATGCGATGCGCGCCGATACCAATGGGCTTGTTGCCGACGGACCCAGAGTGGACGTGTTGCATGTCGGCGCCGGACTGACAGCCCTCGATGTCTATTCCGGGACCACGCCGATTCTGACCTATGACGGCAGAATCATCGGGTACGGCAAGGTGCTCGTTGCGGCGGGCCGTCAGACACTCTTCCGGGGAGAGAATCCCCGGCTACTCCGCAGCGCAGAAGCGGAGGATCTTGAGTCCTTTTACCGACCGATCTCGATTTCTGAATTCCGCGGCGGAGTGCTTTATACTACCACGAATTTATCTCTTCCAATTCATTACCGCATTCCGGCAGCGGCTGAACGTGAGCTGGCGAATCCGTCAGCCACGTCCGCGTGGGTCGAGGAGCAAATCAACAGTCGGACCTATGAGACATACTATTTCCGGCGAGCGGGAAGTACTGCAATCGTTGCTCTCGGTCTTGCAAAGCCCGGCCCGCGGTGGTACGTCGTAGGCTTGGTAAAGATTTTGAGTTTTACCACCCTGCTCTTCCTCGTTGTCATCGCAGTCATTCTTCTCCTACGACTTTCGCGTCATAAACCCGTTCTCCCGTCGTTTCGTGAGCGGCTTCTCGCCGCCCTCCTTGTGACGGCCGTGGTCCCTTTGATCCTGATAGCCCTCTACGGGAAGTTTCTTGCACGAGAGGGAGTCCTTGCAAACATCTCATCCCGTCTGAGCGATTATACGTTGTCTGTCACACAAAATGTTCCCGAACAGGCTGATTCTCTCCTCCATATCGGTGCGGCCGTTCCGTTTGCCATGACCGATGAGATCGCTACCGACGTTGGAACGGATTTCAATATCTTTGTCAATAACACTCTCGCGCTTACCAGCAGACCCGAATTATTTGAAGCTGGTATTATCGACCGGAGGATCAGCGGCCGGGCGTATGACAATGTTGTGTTGCGCGGCCGACGGTTCTATATGGAAACCGAACGGATTGGCGAGTATGAGTATGCCGTGGGCTATAGACCAATTCTCGACAGTGAAGGGTCCATAGCATCAATTGTGTCTGTCCCAACGCTGTTCCGCCAGGATGAGCTCGATGCTGAAGTCTCCGGCCGCAACGTTTTCGTCATTGGGATCTACCTGGTAGTGTTCGTAGCCATCCTGTTTATTGCCGGGATCTTTGCCAACCGAATCGCAGCGCCTATCCATCGTCTTACTGAAGCCACGCGTCGGGTCGCAGGCGGAAACCTCGACGTCGATCTCGGCAATGTCGCTGCCGACGGTGAGATCGGCGAACTTGTGCGATCGTTCGAAAGCATGACCGGGGATCTCAAACGCAGCCGGCAAGAACTCATCCATGCCGAACGCGAACTTGCGTGGAGGGAAATGGCCCGACAGGTTGCCCATGAAATCAAAAATCCGCTCACCCCCATGAAACTGGCGGTGCAGCATCTGCGGATGGTATTCCGGGAAGGCGGAACCGATTTCAAGCAGGTGCTCGAGGAAGTCACCCAAACACTCCTCAACCAGATCGACACGCTGAGCCGCATCGCCTCGGAGTTTTCGCACTTTGCCCGGATGCCCCACCCTGATCTGATACCATGCAATGCGTCGGAAATTCTTCGCGAAGCTGTACAGCTTTTTGATCGTGAGGGAAGGGTGCACTTTCTGGTGCATCTTGATGAATCCCTTCCTCTTGTCATGGCGGACAAAGACGAACTCAGACGTGCATTCGTCAACATCCTTCGCAATGCTGTCCAGGNNAACCCATGTGGTTGGACATGAACTGGAATTGGCAATCCGGGACGACGGTCCGGGCATTCCTCCAGAACTTCAGAATAGACTCTTCCAACCGTATTTTTCGACAAAGACCGAAGGGATGGGGCTGGGGCTTGCCATAGTGAAGAAGACCATCGATGACCTTGGTGGAACCATCAGGATCGAAAGCAACCCCGGTGCAGGAACAGTTGTCACTATCCGCCTTCCCCTCAAGGCGACTATATCCGATCCAGAGGCATAAGGTGGTTATCCGGCCAGCGCTTTTTCGTCAGCATCCCGTGCTTGCGGCGTTGAGTACACGTCGTGGCGGAGTGAGCGCAGAACCTTATGGCATGAACCTGTCCTTTTCGGTCGGCGATGACCCTAATGACGTGCTGAGGAATCGGCAGCTTTTCTANNGTAAACAGGTTCACAGTTCAAAGGTCTTGGCTGTACGTCAGGCAGGTGAGTATCTGGAATGTGACGGGCTCGTCACTGACAAGGAACAAATTTTTCTTTGCGTTACATTTGCCGATTGCCTTCCGCTTCTGCTCTACGCTCCGGATGTCAGGGCGATTGGTGCGATCCATGCCGGGTGGAGAGGCACATCTGCCGGCATTGGCAAGGAAGGGGTCCGGCAGCTCACTGCTGAATTCGGCGCTGACCCATCGAAACTCCTGGGATTCATCGGCCCAGCGGCAGGGGTATGCTGCTATGAAGTGGGTCAAGACGTTGTGGACCGATTCGACCCGCGATACATTCGCAAAAGTGATGGTCACTGGTATGCCGATCTGAAGGGAGCCATTGCCGGTCAACTTCGCGATTCAGGTGTTTCGGTCAATCATCTGGAGATCCATCCTTCCTGTACTATTAAAGAGCCTGTCAACTATCATTCTTTCCGGCGCGATGGGGCGCGATCAGGGAGGATGATGGCCGTCATAGGAATTTCGCAGAAAGAATGGTGAACTTGGATTGCTACCACCATAGGGATTGTGTATTCCAGCCATCTCTCGGCAGCGAAGGAGTCCAAGAACGGCACAGGAACTCTGCAGGCAACGCCCTTCGTTCAATCAAATCAAGGATTGGTTGAGTAATAAGCCCAATAGGCATCTCCTGTCACACTATCGAATCTGTTGATTATACCAACGGTTTTCCGTATTTTTCCTGTCACTCTTTTTTGAGGGGGCATCCATGTGTGGAATCGTCGGATATATTGGGAAGCGCAACTGTGTTCCGATCATTCTTGAGGGTCTTCGACGCCTTGAGTATCGAGGATATGACTCCGCCGGCATAGCGCTCGTCAAGGACGGGACTCTGATGGTGAAGAAACAGAAGGGAAAAGTCGCCGAATTGGCTGCGACGCTCCAACTCATGGACAAGGATCTGACTTCGTTTGTGGGGATGGGGCACACGCGCTGGGCAACCCACGGTGAGCCGAACGACGTCAATGCGCACCCTCACGCGGACTGCAAAAATGAAATTGCAGTCATTCACAACGGGATTATTGAAAACTATGTCGCGATCAAAACCAAGCTCCTGCGGCAGGGCCATAAGTTTCTGAGCAAGACCGACACGGAAGTTCTTGCGCACCTCATTGAGGAGATGTACAAGAAGACTCATAACCTCTGCGCTGCAGTGCGGTTGTCGCTGGCAGAAGTCGAAGGGACATACGGATTGGTTGTTGTTTCCTCATTTGAGCCGGACAGGCTTATCGTCGCCCGCAAGGGGAGTCCGCTTCTTATTGGGGTGGGGGATGGTGAAAACTTTGTCGCTTCGGATGCCTCCGCTATAGTCGACCATACCCGTCAAGTGATGTATCTGGCAGACGGCGAGGTGGCAGAGATCACGACGAAGGGAATCCATACCACCACGGTCGATGACGTGGAGGTGGAGAAGGAA
>PMNP01000215.1 GCA_003161755.1 Ignavibacteriota bacterium
TGGTCCCAGGAGGCACGACGTGAAGGTGTGCGTGCATTGGACAAACTCCGCATTGGCGTCAGAGACGCAATTGCTGGACTTGGGAGTGGGTTCATCTCGGACCGTCGCAATACTAATCTACGCGAGAAGTTGAAGCATGGCACGTGTACGCCACAAGATTACTACCGCCAGCTTCTGAGGATCATCTACAGACTCCTCTTCCTTTTTGTGGCGNNATACTCTACCCAACGCTTGCGACGACTTGCTTCCCGGCATGGCGGCACGCGACACCTCGATCTGTGGATTAATCTCGATCTCTTGTTCAACAAGCTCGGCTCAACCAACGGATGCCCGGAGCTTGGACTCCCGGCGCTCGGCAGCTTCCTTTTCTCGCGCGCAGCAACATCCGACTTGAATGACTGCGCAATCACAAACCGGGACCTCCTCGAAGCAATCCGATCCCTCTCCACAATTGAAGAGGGGAAGGTGCTGCAGCCCGTGAACTACAAAAACCTCGGCATCAAAGAACTTGGGAGCGTTTACGAAGCGCTCCTTGAGCTTCATCCTCAAATAGACACCGNNAACGACGGGGAGCTACTACACTGATGACAGTCTCGTGGAGAGTCTGCTTGATTCCGCGCTCAACCCGATACTGGATGATGCGGCAAGAAAACAGAACCCCGAGCAGGCAATTCTTGCATTGAAAGTTTGCGACCCTGCCGTTGGAAGCGGTCACTTCCCAATTGCAGCCGCCCATCGGATTGCGAAACGACTTGCGGCAATTCGTACTGGAGACGAAGAGCCTGCACCTGAAGCGTCAAGAACGGCAATTCGAGATGTTATCTCTCATTGCATTTATGGAGTGGATGCCAACCCGATGGCCGTGGAATTGTGCAAGTTTGCTCTGTGGCTTGAAGCCTTGGAACCCGGCAAACCTCTTTCATTTCTCGATCACCACATCCAATGCGGGAACAGCTTGCTTGGAACGACCCCTGCACTGATTGAAAAGGGAATTCCGGATGAAGCATTCGGCGTGATTGAGGGTGACGACAAATCGTGGACGAGTACGTTGAAGAAACGCAACAAGAAAGAGAATGAGGGACAGGCAAGTTTGCTCGGTCTATTTGCTGCGGAACCATCTGACCGACTCGGCAGCCTTAGCGAGGAGGTGCTTGCTCTTGATAAAATGCCCGATCACACCATAGTCGAAGTAAAAACCAAGGAACAAATCTATAACAGGCTCTCGCTGTCACCAGAGTTTGTGAAGGAAAAGCTCGTGGCAGACGCTTGGTGCTCGGCTTTCATCTGGGAAAAGACAAATGAAGCTCCCGAAGCTATTACGACATCGTTGTTTCAAAGGATTCGGACTGATCCTGACTCTGTGAACAGGGCAACGTTAGATCAGGTTCGGCGATATGCAATTCAATACCAATTCTTTCATTGGCACCTTGTCTTTCCTGACGTTTTCCAGGTTCCAATGGAAGGTGAAGTACCAGAGAACGACCTGACTGGGCTGAACGGCGGTTTTGATGTTATGCTCGGAAATCCTCCATGGGAGCGAGTGAAGTTGCAGGAGAAAGAGTGGTTTGCCGAACGTCGACNNGCATTGAAGACGGAAGATCCTTCACTGCATACGGAGTTTTTAGATCATTCTCGAAATGCTGAGGGAGAAAGTCAGTTGGTTCGCAAGACTGACCTTTATCCCTTGTGCGGGCACGGCGACATTAATTTGTATGCTGTATTCGCGGAGTGTATGAGAAACCGCCTTGCTTTAGCAGGGAGAGTGGGCTGCGTATTGCCCAGCGGGATTGTAACGGACGATACTACAAAGCTATTTTTCCAGGATGTAGCAGAAACGGGGGCATTGGTCTCTGTCTTTGATTTCGAGAACACCAACCAGTTCTTCCCTCAGGTCGACCGAAATACGAAGTTCTGCCTCTTTACCACTGGTAGTCTCAGGCCATCGAAACTTGAGAAAGCACAGTTTGTCTGCGGTGTTAAAGAAATTGCCGAATTGAAGGATCCCGGTAGGCAGTTCTCATTATCGGGGACCGACATCAGCCTGATGAATCCCAATACGAGGACATGCCCTCTTTTCCGCAGCCGCAAGGATGCGGATCTAACAAGGGCTGTATACAACCGAATCCCGATTCTTGCCAACGATAGAGGCCCTGACCCTGCCGGGTGGAGAGTCACCTTCTATAGGATGTTTGACATGGCTAATGATTCAGGCCTTTTTGCTGCAGATGATCTGAACTCAGAAAATCAGACCGAGCTCAACNNCACAGTTCGTGTGTATGAAGGCAAGATGTTCCACCAGTTCAATCATCGATTTGCTTCCGCGTCGGAAGCAGAGACTGGTCAAAAGTTGCGGGGCGCTTCTGAGGAATCTTCTGAGCGGGATCTTACAGATCCGATTTATACGCCTAAAGGCAGGTATTTGATCGACAAGCATGATCTTCCTGATTGGTCCCGAACTCAATGCGCACTCCTTGTCTTCAGGCGTGTGGGTGGTGTAGTCGCAAATGTGCGCACGATGGTGTCAGCGATTTTGCCTCTGGTTGGGTGTGGAGATAGCGTATTTGTGATGCAGACCGAGGGAGCTCCCCACAAACTCCTGCTATGTGCCAACCTTAATTCATTCGTACTGGATTACATCCTCCGCAATAAGATGTCTGGGATCAATCTCAATTATTTTATCGTTAAGCAGTTGCCGGTTTTGCCTCCTGCAACGTTTACCCAAAAATGCCCTTGGGCATCAAATCAACAGGATCTGCAAAGTTGGCTGTTGCCTCGAGTTGTGGAACTGACGTACACCGCGTGGGACTTGGTGGCTCTGGCTCGCGAGTGCGGCGTCCCCGGGCCGCCATTTCAGTGGAACGAGGAGCGCCGGTTTCTCCTGAGATGCGAATTGGATGCAGCTCATTTTCACCTCTACGGCATCAACCGCGATGATGTTGGCTACATCATGGAGACTTTCCCCATCGTCATGCGAAGGGACATCGAGAAGGATGGCGAGTACCGCACCAAACGAGTCATTCTTGAAATCTTCGACGAGATGACTGAAGCCATTCGCGCTGGCGTGGCATACAAGNNCGTTTTAAGGTCGGGATTCTGGCCTTCGGTTCTCTTATCTTTGACCCAGGAGAAGAACTAAAGAAAGTAATCCGAATGCGGCTAAAGACGGTCACTCCATTCCCGGTCGAGTTCGGCAGGTACAGTAGAACAAGGGGCGGCGCCCCCACCCTCGTGAAGCACGAAGCCGGGTCACCGGTTGCGGCCGAGATTCTCGTTCTCGAAGATGTTGTCTCAATCGAGGCAGCGATAGACATGCTTTGGCGGCGTGAACGACGTAAGGTCGGTTCTGGCGAGAAATATGAGGCAGGAGCCTCCCGGGACACCGTCTTGGTGCAGGAAACAGAGTCTTTAACTGTCAGTTCCGTTATCTACACAGACTTTCCCCAAGCCGGTAAGATTCTGAGCCCAACCGCACAAGAACTTGCCGCCTGTGCCATTGAGAGTGTTAAGAGAGCTAAGACTGGACACGATGGTATCACATACCTTATGAAAGCGATCGCCGTGGGAATCATGACACCGCTCACCGCTGATTACCGCGAAGCCGTCCTCCAACAAAGCGGGACTCGGTCGCTTGAAGAGGCACTGGAGCGAGCAAGAACAAATTGATAAGCACTGGGGAACTGCGAGTAGGACATTAGCAAAGAGCACACAAATGAAATTTCTTAAATTGTTGGTGGATGTCTGGTATTGGCTTTTGTCCCTTCTTAAGAAAGTCCCGAAAATGGATCGACAACCCCAGAAACAAGTTGTCGGCTTCTTTGACTTATTAGGCTTCCGCAACTATATCATGTTTGACC
>PMNP01000039.1 GCA_003161755.1 Ignavibacteriota bacterium
TAGGAGATCCGGAGACTCTGCTTCCCGGTCGGAACAGTGTGAATTATAAACTTGCCGTCCAGGTCAGCGGCCGCCCCGATGTTGGTATTCTGCACGAGAACATTGGCTCCCGGAAGAGGCTCACCTGTGGTCTTGTCAAGCACACGGCCTTTGATTGAACCGGTCTCTGCAGCGTTTGCAGCCTGCGCTGCCAGGAAGATCACAAACACACAAGTTGCAGAAACGCTTCGAAGTTGGTCACATATACGCATAGTACTCCTCCTTGGAGATCTTGTCGGTGTAAGAAGCACCAGAATGTGCAAAATCCTCCGCCCTTTGTCAAGGATAATCCGGCCGTTTTTCCCCTAAAAAACACGAAAGCGGCAGGCATATGCTGCCGGCCGCTTTCGTTTGCTGTTACAGCGATACTGCAATCAAACTACTTCATGAGCAGCATCTTTTTGACTGCTGTGAAGGTCCCTGCTTCGAGGCGATANNTAGAAATAGGCGCCGGAAGAGAGGTTATTGGCATTGAACGAAACTACCTGTGAGCCGGCCGACATGTTGCCGTCGACAAGCGTGGCAACCTTCTGACCCAGCACGTTGAACACCGTCAGCTTCACAATCGAAGCCTTCGGCAGGGTGAACATAATCTTCGTGGTCGGGTTGAACGGGTTGGGGTAGTTCTGGGACAAGCTGTAACGGACAGGAGTGCCTGTCTGATTGGTCGCAACTGCCGTCAAGCCGCCATCCGCAACGTACTGCGCCTCTGCCACTGCAAAACGCGCCGCAGGCGATCCTGCCATGTAGCTGGCATTCAGTCCGTCATTCCAAATCAAGGAACCAACGGGCAGACCATCGATCGTGCTGGTAAAGGTCGTCTGCGCAAAGTTCTCCATCAGATCCGAGAATTTCGTGATGCCGGATCCGTCTTCGGTCTTTACGCCCGGAATTGTCAACGGATCGTAATCGCCAAATTCGAACGCTGAGCTTGTCACCGCAGCGGTAGAGAGGTATCTGGTATCACCGTACAAGTTCTGATTCCACACCGCCATTGAATCCACGACGGCTGCATTGGTAATGGTTGCCGTTGCCAAGCCAGGATTCCCAGTGTGAATCCTTGCTTCAATGAACGCGCCGACATGGTCAGTAAACAGTTGTGTTGTGCGTGCGTTCTTCCAAATCATGAAACGCACAGGTGTCGGATTCGGGACTCCTCCCCAATTGATGTACGACGGAACGCCATCAATATCGGCGAGCTTGTACGTGCTTGAGTTGAAGTACCCATTGATGAGGGCCGGATCGTAATAGTTCACGTTGTCCGCTACATAAATCCTCATGTGATCAAAGTCCAACTCGCTCGAGATCGAGCTATCCGGATTCAGATACCGGGGCTGTACCTTCAGAGCATTCGTTGTATTGTTCGTGTCGACGTTGATGGTACTTTCGAATTGCCCTTTGTCAGGATCCTGACCGCTCAGAGCGACATTCGTATCTTCACCAATCCAGTTCTGGTTGACGAAGATATTGTTGGTGATATAGCTGATGTGCTTGAACGGCGAAAGCAGCCAGTACTTCTTGTTGTTCAGAATGGTATTGTGATTGATGAACTGGAAATCACACAATTGATTCTGCTGCAGGAATGTCAACCCGCCGCCGGTGATGGTGTTGTTCTCAATCCACATCGTGTCAATGGGATGCTTGCACTGGAGAATGCGTGAATCCCACCACTGAGCAGCGTAGAATATGTCGCGGAAATAGCTGTTCGTGATGAAGAACTTCGCACCATGCGGCCACCCACCAATGGCACCGGATTCGTCGGTGCAATCAAAAATATCGATGTTTGAGAACTCGAAGAGACAGTTGTCCACGACAAGCGACTGTGCCTGCGTCGCGCCGGTTCCGCAATAGAACAGTTCGTTGTTGATCGCCTTGTTCGTCTGCATGAGCTGCCAGTGGACGTTCTTGATTACGAGGCTGCCATAAAGCGTGTTGGCGGCAACGTTTACAGAGGGATTCGCAGGATCCATCAGGATAATGGGCTTCTGCGTGCCATAGACAGAGGGAATACCAACGATGATCAGCTTGGCGTCCGGATCATTAAAGTAAATCGGAGCCCGCATAAAGTATGCCTGACCTTCGTTCAATGCATACACCCGGTTGGGATTGGCACGAACTGCACCAAGCGTGTCAGTGTTAATGGCATCTTCCAACGATCCGAGAACATCTCCTGCAAGCGTGCCGCCCATAACGTACACCGTATCACCGGCTGCGGAGAGTCTTGCGGGGGTGAACGTGCCAGCGGAGTGCTTTGATGTCACCCGCGCATAGCCCGTCATCGCAAATACGACAAACATGCAAAGTAACAGTCTTGATTTCATGTCCTTCTCCTAGAGTTTTGTTGCTGGTAACAACATTGGAAATCTTTGCCTGCAATTCTTCCTGCCCTCGATTCACCTCCTTTAGCAGTTATTCTTGTTGTGTGATCGTATGGTTTAGTAGCTAAAGCTGACGCCAAGTTGTGCGGCCCAGCCGTAGGTCTGCTGGCTGGTCGGCAAATTGCCGGCGGGTATAGCGTTGATCGCCGGATGAGAGTAATAGTAATTGTCGACATGCGCATTAACATTTGACGCGTTGAAGAATATCGCCAGATTCTCGATAAAGAGCTGCTGTTTGAGCGAAATGTCCAGCATTGTTACGTTGTCATAGAACGCATCCTGCAGTCCGAACTGGGTATCCATGCTTATCAGCGTCTGCTGTTGATAGCGCAGCGAGAACCGGGAACTGAAGCCCATATAATCCCATCCCAGGATGGCATTGTACGTCGCCCGGGG
>PMNP01000124.1 GCA_003161755.1 Ignavibacteriota bacterium
CGCACGTCGGCAAAATCCACATTGATAAAACCGGGGACGGTGATGAGTTCGGCGATTCCTCGCGTGGCGCCGTAGAGCACGTCGTTGGCGATGTCGAACGCATCCTGGAGCGGGGTGCTCTTGTCAACGATGCTCAACAGCTTCTGGTTGGGAATGACGATCAGNNCCGGCCGTGATGAAGACCATGTCGCTCCCACTGAGCGCACGCGTAATTTCGTCACGATCTTCCTCCACAGCCCTATGGCCGATGGAAGGATCGGCGCCTGCGCCCAGGCCTCGTGTGAGGTTTTTGCCAATCTGAACCTTGCTTGGTGCCTGGCTCCGATCCAATGCCTGCACATCGGTGTTGATCGCGAAGAAATCGACTCCATGCAAGCCTTTCTTGATCATACTGTTGATGGCGTTGCCGCCGCCTCCGCCGACTCCAACGATGCGGATCTTTGCTCCACGATCGAATCCATTGTCCAGTTCGATCACGGTGTTCCTCCTTGTGTTGATGGGTGGGAATACAATCGCTCCGGCCGCGTTGGCCGATGCACTCTACAATTGGTCAAACCAGTCTTTCATAATCCTTGCCATCCGGCTCATGGATCCTCCCCCTTCTTTCTTCTCCGTGGGAGATTCATCGGGAGCACGGTCACTATGTTTGAGTCCCTGGTAGACGAGACCTACGGCTGTTGCATATGCCGGGTTTTCGATTTCCCGGAGCAGCCCGCCGGAAAAACCTGCGGGAATGCCGATCTTCACAGGCATGTCGAGGACTTCGCGCGCCAGTTCCGACGTTCCCCTCACAAGCGCTCCTCCACCGGTCAGCACGACTCCGCCGGAGAGATGTTTTGAGTATCCGGATCGCTTGATTTCCATTGCCGCAATTTCGAAGATTTCCTCCATGCGCGGCTGGATAATCCGGGCCAGCAGTTGTTTGTCGATCTGGATTGGGGCACGGCCGCCTACACCGGGCAGCACTATCTGTTCATTGTCCGGAACGGCGGGCACATACGCATAGCCATGTTCGCGCTTCAATCTCTCAGCCTGGTCATTCAGGATGCCGAGAACTTTGCGAATGTCGTCTGTCACTTTCTTCCCCGCGATGCCAATGACGGCAGTATGACGGATCGTTCGCTCCTCGAAGACTGCCAGATCCGTCGTGCCTCCTCCAACGTCCAGGAGAGCGATGCCGACTTCTTTTTCCTCGTCGTCGAGGACGGCATAGCTTGAGGCTAGCGGTTCGAGCACCATGTCGGCCACGTCGAGCCCGGCGCGTTGGACGCATTTGTAGATATTCGCAGCGGCGCTGACAAGACCAGTAATAATATGGACTGTTGCCTCCATCCGGATCCCGCTCATACCCAGCGGGTCATACACGCCATCCTGACCATCGATAATAAATTCCTGCGGGATGACATGGATGATTTTCCGATCTGCCGGCAGGGAGATTCTTTTCGTGTCTTCGATCAGACGCTCGATATCGCCCTGGGTCACTTCATGGTCCGGGCCGCTGATCGACACAACACCCCGGCTTTGAAAGCTCTGAATGTGGTCGCCCGCGATCCCGACGATGACGCTCTTGATCTGGATGCCGGATTGTGATTCGGCCTCGGTGATCGCGGCGGAAATCGCGTTCGTGGTCCGGTCAATGTGTGTGACAACCCCCCGGTTCATGCCGTCGGACAGGCTTCGTCCAACACCGAGGATGTGGACCCTGCCCTGCTCGTCCGTCCCGGCCACTACGGCGCATACCTTCGTGGTTCCGATGTCGAGCCCGACGATGTGATTCATCATGGTGTTGCCCTCTCTTGCGATGCAAGTTCCTATTGCTGATTCCAGCGTGCCACTACCTGATCTTCAAAACGCAGATCCACATATTGCAGCGTTTGCACACCTTCCCGATCAACCTCCTGCTTCCAAAAGCTGTCGAACTTTGCCAGTTTTTCCGGAATGGAACCCTGTCCGAACATCACCGGGACTCCGGATTCCGAGGTATAACAGAGCAGTTCTCCATCGGAGGCAACATGGACCTCCGATATACGGTGGAAGAGATCATCACTCACCCGTTGCGCACCTGAGAGCAGAGAAAGCGCTTCGCGCACCGGTGCACTATGTATCGTCGTGCCGGGCTTGCAATCCGGAGATAGTGTCACACCGGTGAGAAACGGCAGGTCGAACACTTTCCCCTCCTTCTCTTCCGGAAGGATGATTCCTGCGCTATCGATCAGGACATGGCGATCGGCATGCAGTAACGCAATAGGAACGCGTTCCTGCACCACGATGGTTACGCGGCCGGGGACATCGCGCACCAGCGACGCGGTCAGCACGTACGGGTTCGATTCAACACGTTTTCGCGCGGCATCCAGATTCATCGAATACAATTTTTGGCCCTTCTCTATGCCCGCCGTTGAGACAATCTCAGAAGAGGTGAGAATCTTGTTGCCTCGGGTGCTGATATCCTTCACCACGAGCCCTTTCTTCCAGGAGTTGGCCACGACCACCGCTCCCAGGACGGCCAGTGCAAGAACGATCATGATGCCGATGTTCAGCACGGGACGCTTGTTCCTCGGCGTATGTTCTGTCGCCACGGTCATGCCACCTCGAGGACACGGAGTTCCTGGAACCCGATCAGACGGATGGAAAGGGGCAGATGATATCCCGAACACGCCCGCACCGTTCGCTGCATTGCCCGTACCAGTTCCAAAACGTCTTTCGGTNNGTATCTCTATGCAATTGGGTTCTTCGATCGACACCATCGCCTCACCAACGCGCATTCCCGCGCATCCGGAAGCTCTCAGGAGATCAACTGCCGATGCGCCCTCAGGGTCCCTGAATACCGCCGGACCCGCTGGAACTGCGCGGTTGAGAGCAGGCGTGGTTTGCCCCGGCATCTCATACTGAACGCGCACACTCCTTCGCTCACATCCTTCTTCCAATTGTACTATTGCTGAAAGAAACACAGGCGGTTCTGTTTGAGATTTCGGGAGCGACTGTGACTCCAAGCCGGAGATGGATATGAGCAACCCTTCATGGATCGCGCGCGCCTCTACGACCAGACGATTGTGTAGAGGAGTTGCCGCTNNACTCGCCTATCGTTCCCAACAACCCCGCAAAGTACTCCGTCCCGGTCACACCGTGCTCAATACAAAAGTCCAGCAGTTTGGAAAATCTCACTCCCGCTCCGGCTTCAATGAGCCATGTTTTTCCCTCGTGCTCTCGTATCCGGATTTCCCTGCACCCTTCTTCAAGACTGATAGCCGCGCCACGGAACCCGTCGTCACTCACCAGGATGTTGCTTCCTTGCGCGACCTCAATAAACGGTATCCCGTGCAATCGAAGTTGTCTGACAAGAACCAACGCATCATCCGCCGACGCGGGCACGAAGAAGTAGTCCGTCGGTCCTCCTATGCCAAGGGCCGCATACGGGGCAAGGGATGTTCCCAACTCCATGGTNNCGAAGTTCAGAAAGTGACAACATGGTTTCTCTGTCCTTTACGTTCATGGTGCACAACTTACTGTTCAGCGCCGCAGCGTGATGAATTCCTCTCCATACTTCCATATGTCCCCCGCCCCCATAGTGATCACCATGTCGCCTTTCTGCACGATGGACATAAGGAACGAAGGAACCTCTTTCTTGTCGGCAATGTAATGCACATGCTTATGGCCAAAATCCTTCGCTGCGTTGGCTATCAATGCTCCCGACACTCCCTGAATCGGCTCTTCCCGTGCCGGGTAGATGTCGGTGACTACGAGAATATCCGCATTGAAAAACGATCGCCCGAACTCGTCATAGAAGTCACGCGTGCGCGAGTAGAGATGGGGTTGAAATACGCAGACGACACGCCGTCGCCACCCTCCTTTTGCCCCCTGGAGGGTGGCTTTGATCTCTGTCGGGTGGTGGGCGTAATCATCCACCACCGTGACGCCGTCAAGTTCCGCCTTCAGCTCCCACCGCCTGAAGACCCCTGCGAACTTCTCAATGCCCGTCCTGATTTTGTCGAACGGCACATTGAGTTCGAGACCAACGGCGATTGCCGCCAGCGCGTTTAAAACATTGTGGCGCCCGGGCACTTTGATGGTAATCTGCCCGAGTTCCACACCGCTTCTCAACATGGTAAAGCGTGTAGTGTTTTCACGGTGCACAATGTCGATTGCCTGAAGATCCGCCTGACCGTTCAATCCGTAGGTCACAATCTTTTTTCTGATTTTCGGCATGATGTCCTGCAGCGCAGGTTCATCAAGACACATGACGACGAATCCGTAGAACGGGACTTTCGATGCAAACTGTACGAACGCCGCCTTGATGTCCTCTAGATCCCTGTAACAGTCAAGGTGGTCGGTCTCAA
>PMNP01000247.1 GCA_003161755.1 Ignavibacteriota bacterium
GTGTCGGTGTCAAGATTGTACGATCGGTAGAGGACGTTGCCCTGCCGATCGGACACTTGAATGTAGGTTTTCTTTGGGCTGTGCAAGGTATGCCGGAAGATCTGGTTCCAAATCTCATCGGCTTCCTCGGTAAGCGTGTCGGGCTCGGTTTTCCGCAGTGCGCTGGCAGGTTCCTTGACGCGGCGTTCAAGAAGCTTGTCGATCGAGCCGCGCCCCGGCTTGATCTTGCTCAGCTGCGGCTGGATAAAATCACGCATCCAACGGACTTCATTTCGTAGGGAAATGTCGAGGTTGTCGGACAGCGTCCGGCCGGAGAAGTAGTACGAGGTTGCCCCGAACAGGACAAGCGTAAAGAGCACGAGCAGGGTGTAGGCAAGTGTGAGGCGGACTCTGATCGATTTGGGCCAAAGAACCACGTTCAATCCTCTTTCATCACGTAACCAACGCCGCGCGCNNGAGCAGCGCGTATTCCTTCACCGTCAATTCGATATTCCGACCAGCCCGTCGCGCCTTATGGGAAACAGTATCAAGTTCGAGATCGGCGATCATCAGCGAGGTGGTCTTCTCTGTGGCGCCGCGGCGAAGAAGTGAACGGACGCGCGCGAGAAGTTCGGCAAAGGCAAACGGTTTGGTGAGATAATCGTCGGCACCGCTGTCCAACCCCTCGACTTTCTCTTCCGTCGATGCCCGAGCCGTAAGCATGAGGATGGGGACAGGGTCACTGGAAGCGCGAAGCGAGCGTGTGAGTTCAATGCCGCTCTTCTTCGGCAGCATGACATCCAGAATCAACAGGTCGTAAATGCCGTTGGAAGATAGCGCTTCACCTTCTTCGCCGTCATAGGCGACATCGACGGTGTAATGCTCTTCCTCAAGACCCTGTTGTATGAACCGGGCGACCTTCTTTTCATCCTCAACGACAAGGATACGCATGGCTCTGAGACACTTTCGGAGGCAGGAGAGGCGTCTGTTGCGGGCTCCGCGTGCCAAATGCAATGAGTGGCAAGCCGATCCCAATGTTAAAAATTACGCCAAATTGCGGTTACATGCAAAAGGGGTATTTCAACCCTGAGCTGGCTGGTGGCAATGGCTTGAGTGGCACGACAGGAATTGCAGGCTTTCCCAACGGCGAGATCTTCCGGATCGGCGACCCGACACCGCAGTTGACCGTTGCCCGGTTCTTCATCACTCAGACGATTGCTCTTTCTGATGGGGACTCACTTGTTACATATGAAGCCAACCAGCTTGCCGGACGACAGCCTTCGGATCGGCTCACGCTGACCTTTGGAAAGATCGGTGTGACCGACTATCAGAACTTCAGACGTGCGTTGGATAGGCAAATCCCGTCGTCACTTCCTTTGTCTTTATGGGTCGGACTTCTATACTGGCGGTTGTGCCATACTCGATTTCTGGATTGCGCTTCGCAATGGCAATGGCGTCGCCGAGGTCCTTTGCAAGGATATGATAATATCCAACGATGACTTCCTTCTCTTTATGGAAGGGTTCTTCATTCCACTCCCCAGCTTGTTTTGAAATCATCCGGCCTTCGCGAACAAGCGGCTGAGCTGATTTCAACCGTCCCTCGTCCTTCAGGCTGCTGACGTACTCCTCGCACTTCTTCAAGAACTGCCGGTGTTGATCCTGGGTCCATTGCGCTTGATGATCCACTTCATTGCGGATGAGAAGCATGAATTCTATCATGATGGCATTCCTTGTTTGCTTTACGTTATGAACAGTCTGTATCGAATACAGTTCCCCAATAGCCGTGCACCAGGTTTGATTTTGGCGAAAGCAAGGTGTACCTTAGCCTCATCATACCTCTGATTGCGATTGGGTCCAACCCTTGTCCACACTTGCCACTTCGACGAATCAAGGAATTGCCATGACGAAACGGTCCTTCGTGCTTCTCGCTGCAATCATCCTGTTGTCGACATCCTCGTGTTTCTCGCAAGGAGAAGCAGGGTTACCATTCCTTCTCATTTCAACGAGTACAGAAAGCAATGGGATGGGAGAGGCTTCTGTTGCCGTGAACACTGATGATCCCCTGGCTCCAATTGCAAATCCAGCACAATTGGGTGCGTTGAGTCGTTCGTACTACTATTCTTATGGCTATAGCTCTGCACCTTGGCTGCCCCAGTTTCAAATGCCTGACCTTCAGATAAGCGCGCTTGCGTTCAATGTTGGACTTCCGCTCAGAATGTTGAACGACAATTTACCACCTCTGAGCGTAGGATTTGGTTACTCCCGGATACAGATGGACCTAGGAACTTTCGAATCAACGGACGCAAAAGGAAATAGTCTGGGTACATATCGCGCTTGGGAATCGTCAGATCAATTTACTCTTGGTGTTGGAGTCGATTCCTGGGTGAGGGCGTCTCTCGGACTGACGTATAAACATGTTGTGTCGCGTTTGGGTGTTGTCACTCCAGGATCACCCTACCACGATGGCATTGGCAAACTGTTTGACTATGGAGCGCTGGTCGAAGTCCCGATTGTAGAAATCGTGTCACGAGCGACTGACAAGTCTTTCGACCTTGCTCCAAACTTAGCTCCGATCGTAGACTGGAGCATCGGTTTTTCGAGGAGAAACCTGGGACAGGGGGCGATCAGCTACTCCGACCCGGGGTTTCCTGATCCACTCCCACGTCAGGCCTGTGCTGGCATGAGCGTCGATCTGGGGATTGCGTTTGGCCAGGATAGCTGCCGCTGGAACCCTATTTTGTTTAAGTGGACCGTCGAAGCTGAGGATATTTTGGTGACGAACAATGGTCTGCACTACGGCTACAAGGGGGGACTTGGTGATATCAAATACTTCGACGAGGTGATTCTGGGGAATACCAATAAAGAGACCGCAAAGAAAAAGGGATGGGAACTCACACTGGTCGAACTGTTCTCCATTCGCGGGGGAAGATTTGAGGAAGACCCATTGCGTGGTGGCAGACGATTAGATACCTTCGGGTGGGGAGTGCGGCTATCGGGGATCCCAAGATTTCTTCGGGCAATGCGCATCCCCCTTGGGGAGGAGACCGCGTTTCTCTATCTTTTTAATCATCTTGATTTCCGCTACAACTACAGCGAGTGGACAACGGATCATTCGGACGATCCATTGGCGAAGACGGCATTTGATTCGTTCAGTGTTACCTTTTCCCTCTGAGGATGAGACTTCACCACAGGGCAGCCGCTTAGCCGCAGGAGAACGTCCAGGCGGGCATGCTCCTGTTCAGGTTCTTGAGCTCATTTGTGCAGGTGATAACGACGAACTACTTTCCCCTGTTTGGCGTTTAGAGGTATGCCCATATCCACAGGGGAAGTAATGCGGCTTGTGATGAAGGCGGCNNAGAGACGGCGGCCCGGGAAATATTCGTAATCACTTGGACAAGATTTACAGGTCGGAATCGCGCGGGATTCTCGCCACGCTCATCCGGCTGCTCGGCGATTTCGACATCGCAGAAGACGCACTGCATGATGCCTTCAAAGCCGCACTTGAACAATGGCCGACCGACGGCGTCCCAGATAAACCCAGGTCGTGGCTTATTTCAACAGGTCGCTTCAAAGCGATCGATCGGCTTCGAAGAACCGCACGGGTCACCACATCCCCGGAATCGGTCCTGGATCGAATTGCAGAAGAAACAAGAGAACCCCGGAGATGTCATCGATACGGGTGTGGAGGACGACCAACTCCGTCTGATTTTCACTTGCTGCCATCCTGCGATTGCGCAGGAATCCCGCGTTGCGCTCACACTCAGAGAAGTGTGCGGACTCACGACGGAAGAAATTGCCCGCGGGTTTCTCACGACACCTTCGACTCTGGCTCAGCGCATTGTGCGCGCAAAGGACAGGATTCGAGAAGCCGTCATTTCACATCAAGTGCCAATACCTGCCGATCTCCCTAACCGTTTGGATGCCGCACCCCAGGTAATCCATAAACGACTATTTGGTGTAGACAAGATCTCATTGAAAGAGCCGGCGAAGTCCGGCTCCAAATGCAGAGGAGGCGCACTATGCGATTTATGATGCTGATGATTCCGAGTGTTTATCAAGGGTCGGAGGGCAAAACACTTAAGGCAGATTTCTCGCCAAGTGCCGACGATGTTGCGAAGATGATGAAATACAATGAAGACCTGGCAAACGCAAGGGTCCTTCTGTCGCTTGACGGACTCCAACCGGCCGCAAAAGGGGCCCGCATTTCGTTTCCCGATGGAAAGGCTAAGGTGACCGACGGACCTTTCACGGAGTCAAAAGAGGTTCTCGGCGGCTACTGGATGATCGAGGTGGACTCCAAAGAACAGGCGGTCGAGTGGGCTAGGCGATGTCCGGCACAAAAGGGTGACGTGATCGAGGTTCGGCAGGTATTTGAAATGCAGGATTTTCCTCCTGACGTGCGCAACGCGGCGGAAAACCCTACGGTGAGAGCGCAAGTCGAAAAGAAACGGAATTCCTGAAGCTGTGCCTGCTCTGGACAAACAGCCAATTGCTCTGCTGGTGGAGGAGAGCGAGCATCGCCGGTCCGTCAACCACAGGCGCTAACGCTTGAGCGAACATCCTTCTCGGGAAGCTGATGTGGGATGATGAAGGGCAAATATGGCATTGAGCGGATGGTGAGGCACACGACAATCCAATCGAAGCAAGGCAGTATTCGACCAACGAACGGGACAGGCCATGCAAACTATCACTCCATTCTTGTGGTTCAATGACAAAGCCGAGGAGGCGGCAAATTTCTACGTCTCCATTTTCAAGAATTCAAGGATCACCAGTGTTCATCGTTACGGTGAAGCCGGACCTGGTCTCAAAGGATCGGTGATGACCATAGCGTTTCAACTCGAAGGACAGCAGTTCATTGCGCTCAATGGCGGCCCGCATTTCACATTCACGCCCGCCGTGTCGTTCTTTGTGAACTGCAAAACGCAGGACGAAGTCGATGACTTGTGGAACAACCTGTCAAGGGGCGGAGAGGAGGGGCAGTGCGGATGGCTGAAAGACAAATACGGTTTGTCGTGGCAAATTGTTCCCTCAGTCCTTGGCGAGCTCCTCGGCGGGAAGGATGGAGAGAAATCCAAGCGGGCCATGAACGCCATGCTCCAAATGAAGAAACTCGACATCAAGGCATTGCAGAAGGCGTATGATGGCGAACGATAGGACCGTGACCCGGAAGGAAATCGCCATAAAGTTCCTGGAGCTTGTTGTGGCTTNNCGCAAGTACGTGGACATCCAGGGCAAGCATCACAATCCATTCTTCGCTGCAGGCTTTCCAGCCTTGAAGCAAGCCATGATGGAGAATCATGCTCAGTTTCCGGATAAGAAGCTTATCGTCCGAAACGTGCTCGGCGATGGCGATCTCGTTGCCGTCCACTCACACCTTGTGCTACAACCCGGCACCGCGGAGATGATCACCGTACATCTCTTCCGGTTCCAAGGCAACGCGATAGTCGAGTTCTGGGATTGCGGTCAGTCTTTGCCGAGGGATTCGCCCAACGTGGATGGCGCGTTTTAGAGGAGAGGTATACAATGGTCATTTCGAATGTTGCGAAGCAGTGGACGGCATGGGCTCCGCGTCTGCAGAGTGTACTCCGCATTGTGAGCGCAATCATGTTCATGATGGCTGGAACGATGAAGCTCTTTGCCTTTCCTGCAGGTATCCCTCCTCATGGAGGCACGGTTCCGTTGATCTCCCAGATTGGTCTTGCGGGGATCCTCGAGACTTTTGGGGGAACTTTGCTGCTTCTTGGTCTTTTTACCCGTCCGGTCGCGTTTCTCCTCGCGGGAGAAATGGCGATGGCGTATTTTCAGGTACACTTCCATCAAGGTTTTTGGCCCACAATGAACGGCGGCGTCCCCGCCGTGCTCTATTGTTTCCTCTGGCTCTTCTTCTCCGCAGCGGGGGCTGGTCCCTGGAGTCTGGATGCAAAGCGGGGAAAGTGATCGGGTCGGGAGGGAGCGAGACGTTTCCGTTGTTCGAGTGTTGATCCAATGTACAAGTTAACTGCTTCCCGCGCCCACCTCGTAGTTTCCAACAAACCAAGTTTGATCCGCCTTCCAAAGAACACCAATGAAGTGTGCGTTCAGTGATGAGTCATGAGCGAGAGAGCATCCGATGCTCTCGTGTCGCACGCCATTCCAACAGTTTACAAGGTGTTTTCTGCGAGAATGGTAGATATATATGCATCTCTCAGAGCATTTATGTATACTGTTTCCGCAAAGGGTAGTCGTAGTATCACACAAGAGTAACACTTTCAGATCCATCCTCATGAGAATCTGAATTCTGCTGCAGAGAAAGGACGTGCGCATGAAACCGTTTGATTCAACGAACTCCCATCAACATTGTCCCGGGAAGACGCATCACCATAGGTCCTTCACAAAGAAGACCTTCTTAAAGTATGTGTTTCCCTTGACAGGATTGGCTTGTCTTATTTGGTGGTTGGTACGTGTCATCCCAAAACCAAGTCGTGCTGAATATCCGTGCATGAAGGTTGCCGCTCCAATAGCCAGTGGCTTCGTTGTGTATATGGTCACGTTGGTTGCTGCGGTGTTCTCATTCAAGAGGGCAAAAACCTATTTTCAACGATCGCAATATGTTCTGGCTTCAACGTTTCTTTTCGGCGGCGTCGCTGTTGGACTTTTCGCAGTTCTCGCGACCGATACCAGCTCCAATGCGCACCCTTCCAACACCGATTCGTTGTTCGTGCCGACTGATGCGCCAAACACCCCAATCGGGATCGCCAGGGGCATTTTTCCGGGGCGCGTCGTCTGGATGAGGGACTCTACGGCAGCCCATTGGAATGGGACCGGAAATTGGTGGAACGACGCATATACGAATCAGGCCGTCGTTGATTCAATGGTTTCGAAATCTCTGCGCAAATTGACTGAGGCGGGTTCAGATTCCCTGGCATGGGATGGGCTGTTCAAATATTTCAATCAGCGTCATGGTAAAGGAACGACCGGGTATCAACCCGGCGAAAAGATCGCTGTAAAGATCAATCTGAACCAATGCAGCGAATACAACTTTAACAATCCCGGCAATTCATCATTCACATCTCCCCACATGGTTCTTGCGCTTGTCCGACAACTCGTGTACAAAGCAGGCGTTGCGGATAGCAACATTACGATTTACGATCTCATCCGCGTAATGCCGACTCCCATCTTTGCCAAGTGCAAAGGGGAATTCCCCGGAGTGCATTTCATGGGCTGGGCTGATACCCTTGGCCGGGAAAAGTACGTGCGCGACACGACACAAGTGCATTGGTCAGAAACCCTGTCGAAAGAGCAGGACCCCGTTGTTTCCGGCAAAGGGGGAAATCCTGTCTATCTGGCGACGGCCGTTACGCACGCGGCCTACCTGATCAATCTCGCTAGCTTCAAAGCTCACCGGTATGGAGGAGTGACCTTCGGAGCGAAGAACCATTTTGGATCGATGAGCGTTGATGATGATTTTGGTGTTCCCTTTGTGTATGCCCCCCATGCGGCCGGAGTGCATGCCTATATGGCCGTACACTATTTCAACGGCGGTTCCTATCCCGCATATACGTACTATGAACGACCGATGGGTTCATACAATACGCTCGTGGATCTCATGGGCCACAAAGACCTCGGAGAGAAGACCGTGCTCTTCATGATCGATGCGCTCTATGGCGTCCAGTCAGAACAAGACCAGGTATCCAACAACAGCAAATGGGTCTCGGCGCCATTCAATCACAATTGGACATCGAGCGTGTTCATGGCGCAGGATGACATTGCCCTTGAGTCTGTGGGTTTGGACTTCTTCAGGACCGAGCAAAGCGTCAATCCCAATATCTACTATGTCTATGGTTCGGTCGACAATTATCTTCATGAAGCGGCCCTCGCGAACAATCCGCCCTCCGGAGCTTTTTATCACCCGAATGGTGACAGCGTTCGCCTGCCAAGTCTTGGCGTGCATGAACATTGGAATAACTCCACCGCCAAGCAGTACTCAAGAAATCTCGGCACCGGCAACGGGGTTGAATTGGTTACACCACAGCAGACTCCCACGTATGTGGCAAATGGACATAGTGTTCCCAATAATTTTGTTCTGATGCAAAATTATCCTAATCCGTTCAATCCTGCGACAACGATCAGCTATGAGCTCTCGGAACGGGGATCAGTGTCGCTCAGAGTATTTGATGCAGTGGGACGGGACGTCGCAACGCTGGTGAACAACGAGCAAGCAGCGGGAAGGTATGATGTTCACTTCGACGCGCGCAACCTGGCAAGCGGTGTCTACTTCTATCGCTTGGAGATCCACCAATCGACAAGTCTGTTTACAGACACAAAGAAATTTGTTTTATTGAAGTAGTATCACCTGGAAACAGGTGAGACAAGTGTCATGCAAGAGAGTGCAATCCGCGGGGGTCAAGCGGTACGAGTTCATCGTACTGTTTGACCCTTGGCGGTTTAGATGGTGCGATCAGCAGAATCGGATCTGGACCTGTACGCCGCCTTTCGGCGTAGACCTGGCCTGTAGATTCTGTAAGCCTCATGTTTTTGGAAGAGAAACATTGTTTCCAATCCTTTACGGAAGAATTAGTCATGTCCGTCATTCTCAAAACATCTCTGCTCCTCCTCTGCTCCAATGTCTTCATGACATTCGCCTGGTATGCTCATCTGAAAAACCTTAACAACAAAGCTTGGTATGTGGCAGCGCTTGTCAGCTGGGGAATAGCCTTTTTAGAATACATGCTCCAGGTGCCGGCGAACCGGATTGGTTTTACAACGTTGAGCGTTTCGCAGTTGAAGATCATCCAGGAGGTCATCACTTTAGTGGTCTTTGTGCCGTTTGCTGTTTTCTATATGCGGCAGCCATTCAAGCTCGATTATGTATGGGCGGGGCTTTGTCTCCTCGGAGCGGTCTACTTTGTGTTCCGTTCCTAGATGAACCGTTATTCGTTGCTATAAAATTGCTGAAATGGGAGATTTAGTGTCGCTTGCACGGCGGTGCGCAGGCTCCATTTGAATATGTTGTTCAGTTTTAGGAGCTTGCATTCTCACCAACGGTCACGAACCCAGGTAGTGTGAGAAGACGCTTTCACCAAAGTGATTGATGAATTGAATTGGTCTTTGCACCATTCCTATTCTTCCAATATCGATGCTTGTTCTTGGTCTTTCCCACTTCAATCAAGAGGCACGTCATGAAGACCCCTGCTCTTCTCCTCCTGTTCTCGCTGCCGTTGTTCGCTTCGTTGGCCATGGCGCAACAAGCGTCGGCACAAATCGACAAACCGCACATTACGGTAAACGGCGAAGCGGTTGTCAGTGTCACACCAGACAAGATCGTCATTACGCTTGGTATTGAAACGACTGATGGCGAGATCATGGCAGCCAGACAAAAGAACAGCGCGATCTTCAAAAACGCACTATTGGCATTCAAGGAGTGCGGAGCCACGGAAAAGGACATTCAGACAAACTATCTTTCAATCCAGCCGTGGAAGAGAAATAACTACGTGGGAGGGCCGTCTGATGGATACATCGTTCTTAACACCATTGGGGTGACTATTGCCGATGTTACCAAGATCGATGACCTTGTGACCAAAGCGCTTCAGGCCGGCGTGAATTATGTGTATGGCATCGATATGCAGACCACGGAATTCAAAAAGTACCGTGCCGAGGCAAGGAAAAACGCATTGGAAGCGGCGAAGGAGAAGGCGGAGAAGATGGCGGCAGTGCTTGGGCAATCGCTGGGCGATCCCATTGTCATTGAGGAAAACGCATCAAACAATCCTTATGGAGGATATTTTGGGATGCGGAGCGCGGCGTCAAATTCCCAGGTCACCATGCCGTCCGATCCCGGCGAGCTTCCTCAAACGGCAGCTCTGGGAAAAGTCACACTTCGCGCCAATGTGAGGGTGACGTTTGAGCTGAAGAAGTGAGGGAGAACAGACTCGCCTACAAGCGAATCGTATAATCGATAACCCTGATCAGGGTCCGTGCGCGACCATCATCAACTTTAGGACCATGGCTTTGGATACCACCATGAACGCTATCCGAATTTCCATCTTGAACCACACTATCCACTCTATAATACTCTGCCTTCTCATGGCTATTCCAATGTCGTCGATGCTGGGGCAGCCGACAACACTCCCCATCTGGGAACATGCAATACCCGGGTCGATAACGGCGAGTGGCGGCAANNCAACAAGACAGCAATTGTGATCTGTCCTGGTGGAGGGTACGCAAATCTTGCAACCGACCACGAGGGATCGCAGGTGGCCGCGTGGTTGAACTCGATCGGGATCACGGCGCTGGTCCTCAAGTATCGGCTCCCCAGCGACGCCACGATGCTCAACAAAAGCATTGGTCCACTTCAGGACGCCCAGGAAGCACTACGCATCGTGCGACGTCATGCGAACGACTGGAGAATCGACCCTCACAAGATAGGCATCATGGGGTTTTCGGCAGGGGGACATCTCGCTGCCACTGCATCAACGCACTTTGATGAAGTGGTGTACAAGCCAGCCGACTCTACGAGTGCACGGCCGGATTTTTCCATCCTGATTTATCCTGTGATATCGATGGATGGTGAGATTACGCATTTAGGTTCGCGGAACAATCTTCTGGGTGAGCATCCTTCAGCCGAATTGATACGTCACTTCTCCAACGAACGATCTGTCACTGGCGGCACGCCGACTGCTTTCATCGTCCACTCCGCCGACGATGATGTCGTCCCCGTCCAGAACAGTATCGCGTACATGACGGCGCTAACGAAGCTTCACATCCCCTGCGAACTGCATGTGTATCAATCGGGTGGGCATGGGTTTGGCCTGGGAAAGTCGAAGGGAACTGAGTCAACCTGGCCCGAGTCGTGCCGGAAATGGCTTCAGGCGAATGGGCTGCTGTGAAATGGCCGCTGCCTGATATTCGTGTTGCTATTCCTCCGAGGTTCACCGGTTGTAGCAGTGGTTGGTCAAACCACAATCCAGGGTTTATGTTTTCGGGAGAGTGTTGTATCTTCCTCTTTCCGTTCTCACTGCTCAGGGGATGTTCCGATGACGATAGCGTCGTTCCGCACATTGTATGCATACAACTGGTGGGCCAACAGCCGCCTCTTGGAGGCGTCAAGAGATCTCGAACAGACTGCGCTTCAATCCGATCTTGGCGGAAGTTACCCGTCTCTTCTGGCAACATGGCTGCATACGTTTTGGGTGGAATCGCTGTTCATCCGCAGATGGCAAGGACTGTCCACCGCCGATGTTTCATCACCTCCAGGTTATACCGCCATTGGGACTCTGCATCCGGCTTGGGAAGAGCTTGTCAGGAACCAGATGCAGTTTTTATCGACACTGAATGATGGTGATTGCTCCCGGGAAGTTCGCTATGTCGACTCCCGAGGGCGTTCATTGTCGCTAACGCTTGAAAACGCCTTGCTGCACGTAGTCAATCACTCCACCTACCACCGGGGTCAGGCTGCTTCAAAGCTTCGTCAGCTCGGCAAAACGCCTCCGTCCACCGACTTCGTCCTCTATTGCCGCGATTCCTCTGCATGAATGTCGCTGCAACTGTCACCTGTGGCGTCATTCCAAGTATAGTATTTCCCATAACTTCTCCCTATCTTCCCGACAAGGGAGTATCTCCATCAATGACCCGAACCCGCTTTCGGTTTCTCAAACCACAATCCTTCTCCACTACGTGCGTCACAACCATGCGAAGTATGCTTCTCCGATCTGTAGCAATTCTCTCTTTCGTTGTCACTGCAGCCACCCCGACCCTTGCCGCCAAAGTTGTGATCTTTTACGAAAAGGACTTTCCGACCGTCGAGAATGGAGCGATAAAGA
The DNA here is from genome assembly GCA_003161755.1 of Ignavibacteriota bacterium. Next base: position 11,778 of record PMNP01000247.1, read on the forward strand.
AAGCTGCGCTCAGTCAAGCATTCTCTTCGCTGAGCCCGCGCTTCGTGGACCTGGATGAGCTTGAACAGCTTACGAGTATCGCAGATGGCGACCTTCTGATTCTGCCGTACGGTTCGGCAATCCCCGCGGATGCATGGGGAACTCTGCAACAGTTCATCGACCATGGAAACATCCTGGTAATTGGCGGTCGGCCATTGTTCGTTCCGGTGAATCGCGTTGATGGAGGCTGGCATGTTGGTAGTCCTCAAAACACATACTCCCAACATCTTGGGATAAGTCATTCCTATGCGGCTCCTCAACATGGTCCATGGCGATTTCAGGCGGATATCAACACCCCGTGGGTAAACGCAAAGGACATCAATCCACGCCGCGTGTTCGTCAATGCCGGCTTCAGTGGAGGATACCACGGAATTGGGTTTCTTATTGATCACAAGGGAAACCGAGTGGCTGCGCCGATCGTCGCAGAAGATGTTGTCCGACAAAACGCTCCATCTCATCGTCGTGTGTATCTCAGTTTCGATTCCGAATCAGAGTATTGGGAATCTTTGTCTGGTGTTGCCCTAATGCGTCAGGCCGCTGAATATGCGAGTCATGGCGGAGTGCGAATCTGGCTCAACATACAACAATTGGCGATGGATCCGGGGGACCATGTCACGGGGACAATCGAAGTAGAACGAACCGGTCTACCCGCACGCGTGACAATTGAGCTGTTGTCGGATCAAACGCTGATTGCCAGGAGAACCGAAGAGTGCGGCAATTCATTGTTCGAAGAAATCAACCTTCCCGTCGCTTTGCGCGAACCGGGGCTCTATACGCTTCGCGCCACAGTCTCTTCGGCAGATTCTCTCTTTGATCGATATACCACGGGATTCTGGGTGCGCGACTCAATGCTGCTCCGATCAGGACCGCGGCTTGAAGCCGGCCGTGACTATCTTCGCCTGAACGATAAGCCGTATCTCATGGTGGGGACGAACTATTTCTCCACCGATCGATATACTTACGATTTCTTTCTTGCAGCCAGCCTCGGCGGCAATGCCTGGTCATGGGATCGGGATTTTGCTGAAATGGAACAACAAGGATTCACTGCGGTGCGCACAGGAATCTGGCTCAACCGCGCGCGATACCTTGATTTGGCAAACGGCCACATGGAAGATCGTGCATTGCGGGCCATTGAAGCATTCCTTTGCTCAGCAGCCCGGCATCACATACAAGTAGTATTCACGCTTTTTGCCTTCAACCCTCAAATGGAGATGGAGCAGGGACCGGGACAGGTGGGTGATCGTCTTGGTCCGGGATCTGATCCCTACATTGACCCAGTGGCGATCGAGGCACAAACCGCGTACGTGCGGTCCATTGCGTCGAGGTTCAGGGATGTTCCTTGCCTGAGCTACGATTTGATCAACGAACCGAGCTTTGACAATCCCAAGAGAACCTGGATGGGGAATTCCCCCAACGGCGATCCGAAGGAGCTCGCCGCTTGGCAGCAATGGCTTGAACGCCGGTATGGGACGGTTGAGAAGCTCGCACTGGCCTGGCGCACCATCCCTGGCGAGCTTGGAGCTTTTTCGCGCGTCCCGGTTCCTGCCTTTGCCGACATGGAACATGCGCGGGCAGGAAACGCAAAATCAGTTCGAGTGATCGATTTCAACCTCTTTGCGCAGGATGCCTTTGTCCAGTGGGCTGACACGATCATCCACGCAATCCGATCCACAGGGGCGCAACAGATTGCCACGATCGGTCAGGATGAAGGAGGCGTTGCCGATCGCGTTCTGAATCAGTTCTGGGCGGGTTCTCAAGTTGCGTACACCGTGAACCACACCTGGTGGCGAGACGATGCACTCCTCTGGAGCTCGGTGGCGGCAAAAACTCCGATGAAGCCGAACCTCATTGGCGAAACAGGTCCTCAACCGGTCGGGTCCATGGATGGGTCATGGCGATTGGACGAGCTTGGTGGATATTCACTTGAAGAACGCAAACTTGCCCTGGGTTTTGCCGCTGCAAATACAGGGGCGTTGCATTGGGAATGGACAAGGCAAGACACCTATGGCTTGCTCCGCCGTGACGGATCATGCAAACAGTGGATGGATGCCCTGCAAGGCATTGCACGGTTTGCTCACGATGCGCAGCCGTACGCCATAGAGGCGCAGAAGCCTGATATAGCCCTCGTTCTGCCGCAGGCACTGCAACTCTCAGTCTTCGGCAGTTGGGGAGTCACGTCACAACAGAATGCGGTGCGCATTCTCTATCATCGCGCCCGGGCTGCCGCGTTCGCAANNAACTGATTATCGTTCCTTCACCGTGGGTGATGCATCAGGAGGCTTGGGATTTGTTGATGCAGAAAGCAAAAGCCGGCGCAACCCTCTTGATCTCGGGACGAATTGATGCCGACGAGCATTGGATTCCTGTGCCTGAACGGACACGAGATTGGAGCCTCAAGTATGCTCCCGCACGGTTGACTGCTCGCGAAGCAGTTATTCAATGGCCGGAAGGCTCAGCCACATTGACATACTCCGGCGATCGTACCACATTTGCGGAATGCGGCTCGCTCGATAGTGGAAAGACATTCCTTGAGATCCCCCTGGGATCGGGGAGAATACTGTATTTCACGGATCCTCTGGAACTTGCCGACCAATACGGCGACGTGGGACGCATCTACAAATACGCAATGAAGCGGGCAGGAACAAAGAGCGCCTACGAAACATCGTGCGACGACCCGGGCATTCTGATATGTCCCACGCAGCTCCCCGAAGCAACATTGTACGTCCTGACATCAGAAAGCTCCGTGAAAAACCTGGTAGCTTTCAAANNTGCCAGGAGCGGCCGGGATTTCCATGTGAGTCTGGATCAAGGTCGAGCCGCGCTTCTCCTTGTGGCCCACGACGGGAAAATTCTGGCTTCCTACAATTGTAACACCCAGTAGCTGCCCAGAAACAGTCCGTTCTTTCAGAATTCCGATGATTCCCAAACTCCCCGCCTTCCCATGGTCTTTCCATTTGGCGGTGCCTTGGTAATTCGTCAATCTCCATGAAGGGCATGTATGACGACCAACGATATTGCACGGATGATTGATCACTCCATCCTTCATCCCACATTCACCGATGATGATCTTGCTAAACACTGTGAACTTGCCCGCCGGTATCACGTTGCCACAGTCTGTGTGAAGCCATATCATGCTTCAATGGCTTCCGCCATTCTGAAAGGGAGTGATGTGGGGATTTGCGCCGTGATCGGGTTTCCGCACGGTAACAGCACCGCCTCCATCAAATCGGAAGAAGCCCTGCAAGTCATTGGCGATGGCGCAACGGAAGTCGATATGGTGGTCAATATTGGCAAGGTACTCCAGGGTGATTGGAAGTATGTGGAGAGTGAAATCCACACGGTTAACAGCGTTTGTCGCACCCACAATGCGCTGTTGAAGGTCATCTTTGAAACGGATTACCTTTCGCGTGATGAAGAGAAGATCATGCTGTGCAGGCTTTGCAGCCAGATCGGCGTTGCGTTCATCAAAACGTCCACCGGTTATGGATTCGTCAAGGGCGAGGATGGAAGATATTCATATGCAGGAGCGACCGACCACGATCTGACGCTCATGCGAAAACACGCAGCTCCGGAAGTTCGCATCAAAGCCGCAGGAGGAGTGCGAACGCTTGATCACATCCTGAGGATCCGTAACCTGGGCGTGAGCAGGGTCGGGACGACCGCTACTGAATCCATCATGAAGGAGGCAGCGCTTCGCTTTTCTTCCGGAGGTTGAAGTTTGAGCGATGATGCACCAAGGCTGCAATATTGGTGTCGAAGGAGGATGGTATTTTGGTCAAGACCAAGAACGCCGTGGAGAAGATGTATGAACCTGCAAGAAAAGGACTTTGAGTGGGCTGCTTCACAGGGAATTATTGCGCCGGAAACAGCAGCCAATCTCTGGAGAGCATTTCTCACCCGTTCGCCCGTCAAGGCAAGATTTGAACTTGCACACGTCGCCTATTACTTGGGGGCGATGATTGTTATCGGCGCGATGGGATGGCTCATGAACAACGGCTGGGAAGAGTTCGGTGGTGCGGGGCTTTCGATACTGGCAGCCACGTACGCGTTCTGCTTTGTTTTGGTCGGACGATATATGTGGAATTCCCTGAACCTCAAGATCCCCGGTGGGCTTCTCTTTACGATGGCCGTGTGCATGGCGCCATTGGCGATTTTTGGAATCGAAAAAGCATCGAGTTTCTGGCTTGAAGGCGATCCGGGATCCTATAAAGGATATTATGACTGGATCAAGGGGAGCTGGTTCCCCATGGAAATAGGGACCATCATTGCGGGTCTGATAGCCCTGAAATTCGCCCGTTTCCCGTTTCTTACGGCTCCCATTGCATTCTCATTGTGGTTCATGTCCATGGACCTCACACCCCTCTTCTTTGGCAATACGGAATTCAATTACCAGGAACTCCGCTGGGTATCCCTGGCTTTTGGGCTTGCCGTCCTCGTTGTTGCTTATGTGATCGATCGGCGGACAAGTGATGATTTTGCATTCTGGCTTTATCTGTTTGGGCTCTTGTCGTTCTGGGGAGGGCTTTCGTTGATGGAGAGCGGAAGTGAGTGGGGGAAGATTGCATACTGTGCTATCAATGTTGGACTTATGTTCTTGTCGGTGTTCCTTCATCGACCAGTGTTCATTGTCTTCGGGTCGCTGGGNNGTTCCCCGACTCCATGGCGTTTCCCTTTGTCCTGACATTCCTGGGCCTCAGCATAATCTACCTCGGCGTCAAATACCAAAAGAACAGACAGGCCATCGAGTTGTTTATGATCTCCCTTATCCCTCGCCACATGAAATGGATACTCCCCCAGGAGCGGGTGGTCCGTCAGACAATTCCGTTCGGCCAACGAGAGGAATGATTCTTCGAGCAGGCTCTTGGGTCTCGGAGCCATGAAAAATTTTGTTTCAGAAAGGAGTCCAATGAACGTCAAGGTTATCCTCTTTGGCGCAACGGGCATGGTGGGAGAGGGGGTACTTCATGAATCTCTCAAAAGTTCTGAAGTAGGCTCTGTTCTCGTGGTAGGAAGAAGATCTTGCGGAGTGCAGGATCAAAAGCTGACAGAAATAGTCCTGACGGATCTCTTCGATCTCTCGGGCGTCGAAGATCGTTTATCGGGTTACACTGCCTGTTTCTTCTGTCTCGGCGTCTCTTCCATCGGTATGCGGCAGCCAGACTATGAGCGCATCACGTACGAACTGACCATGCATATTGCCACCATCCTTGCCAGGCATAATCCTGCGATGACGTTTTGCTACATTTCCGGGGCTGGAACGGATAGCACAGAATCAGGCCGGAGCATGTGGGCAAGAGTGAAGGGAAAGACTGAGAACCACCTCATGAAACTTCCGTNNTACATCAAACCGATCAAGGGACTTCATCACGCATACCATGGGGCAGCGGTTGTGGGATTGTTTTATCCGATCTTGAAGACCCTGTTCCGGCGCTATGTCTGCACGCTGGAGGAGCTTGGCAGGGCAATGATTTACGCGGCATCAAAGGGATATTCCCGCAATATTCTCGAATGCGGGGATATCGTTCCCTTGGGAAGCGGGGGGTAGAATGTAGCATCATCGGTTGTCCCATAAGGTAACGCAAAGGATTCTGCACTGATGAAAACCTCTCTAGCGAACAAAACTGCAANNTTCCGACAGTAAAAGGGTGTACGCCCTGGCGGCACAGGCTATCAAGGAAATGGGAAGGATTGATATCCTCATCAACAATGCCGGATATGTCTACGGGAGTGATATTATTGACGGTCCCGACGAAGCATGGGAACGGACCATCGCGGTGAACCTGACTGCTCTCGTCTACACGATTCGAGCCGTGCTCCCGCATATGTACGAACGCAACAGCGGCCATATTGTAAACCTCTCGTCCGCAGCAGGAATGCTGGGTGTTCCAAAGCTCGCAGTGTACAGTGCCACAAAGTGGGCCGTTTGGGGACTAACGGAATCCCTGCGATTTGAGGCGCGAGAGCGGGGAAAGCGCGGTGTACGCTTCAGTTCAATTCATCCCAGCTATCTNNATGTTTGCCGGAGCACGTTTGAATTGGATGGGAAACCTGGTCATACCATTGGTACCGAACCACGACGTCATTGCGAGAGGGATTGTTGACGGAGCGCTGAAGAAAGGGCACTATTCCCCTAAACGTCCGGTCACCCTGAACCTTGCTCCCCGCCTGAGGGGGCTCCTCCCCGACCGGTGGTTCCAGGAACTCCTGGCATTCCTGGGCGTGCCGCAGAGCATGCAGCAATGGAAAGGAAGGAATGAGTGATGGATGCTCCCGAAAAGGTCATTGCAGGCATCCAGCGGGCACGCGAAGCTCAACGGCTTTGGGGGGCAACGTCATTCCGAGAACGGGCCGACCATGTTCGTTCGATCCGCGAATACATTGTTGCGCATGCAGAGCGAATAGCTGACATCATCGCACAGGAAACGGGAAAAACACGCATTGATGCCATCAGCACGGAGGTGCTTCCTGCTGCCATGGCGGCCGACTACTATGCGCGCCATGCCCGGCGTGTCCTCAAGCGTCGGCGCGTCCGGGGGGCGAACCTCCTTCTGATAAACAAGCGATCATATCTGGATCGGGTTCCTCTGGGTGTCGTTGGAATCATCAGCCCATGGAACTATCCGTTTTCAATTCCCTTCCATGAGATCATCATGGCGCTCATGGCCGGGAATGGTGTTGTGTTGAAGGTGGCAACACAGACCCAACAAGTGGCGGGAATTCTCGCCGAATGCGTTGCGGCTGGACGACTGCCAGACGGTCTCTTCGTCAAGGTGAATCTACCCGGATCGAAGGCCGCAGAGGCTTTCCTCCAGGGAGGCGTAAACAAGATCTTCTTTACAGGGTCCGTTGAGGCAGGCAAGGATCTGATGGCGAGAGCTGCCAAGCACATGGTTCCGGTATCATTGGAGCTTGGCGGCAACGATCCCATGATCGTATGCGCCGACGCGAATCTCTATCGTGCGGCGGCAGGCGCTGCATGGGCAGGGTTTTCAAACTGTGGACAATCCTGCGGTGGAGTAGAACGCGTCTATGTGGATACAAAAGTGTACGATGAGTTCATGTCTCTCCTCCGCGAAATGACACGATCGTTGCGGTATGGGAGTAATGCGGGGTTCAATGTGGATGTCGGGTCCATGACCACTCCCCAACAGCTTCGGAAGGTGACGGAGCACGTTCAGGACGCGCTCTCAAAAGGGGCAATAGTTGGCGCTGTGTCCCGAACTCTCGATGGGCCTCCCGGCGGACTTTATTACCCGCCGACCATCCTGGAGTCGATGACGGACGATATGTTGCCCATGAGTGAGGAAATGTTTGGGCCGGTCCTCAGTGTGGTGCGTGTGGAGAACATTGATGAAGCCATCAGCAAGGCGAATGATTCCTCCCTTGGCCTGACGGCTTCAGTGTGGACGCGCGATCACAAAAGGGGACGGAGCATTGCAGCCCGGCTTGAGGCAGGAACGGTGACCATCAATGACCATCTCATGTCACACGGGATGGCAGAGACACCCTGGGGCGGATTCAAGCAATCGGGAATTGGCCGTACACACGGGGCGCTGGGTCTGGAGGAAATGACACAACCTCGTTGCGTGGTGGACGACATTCTCCCGGGTGTACAGCGAAACATGTGGTGGTATCCTCACGGAAGGGATGTGTATAAAGGTCTCCTTGGAGCTTTGCGAGCCCTGTACGGAAGCGGACTTGCTGTTCGGTTCAAGGGATTGAAAACAATGACTCAATTGTTCCGTCGGACCTTTACGCGTGAGAAGTAGTCAGCGAGCAGTGTTCCACTACCTGCTACCTGCACGACGCATTAACTCGAAACTGTCGCGCGACTATCGGGGAATTCCTTCGCGGCAGGCAACGAGATGCGTCACGTCGGCTTTTTCCCAGTCTCTCCTCTTTCTACATACTCCAAACTTCATACTACATACTCATCGTTCAACCCCAGCTTCCGTCTCCGAGCCCTCTCTCCTTCTCCCTACTACCTACCTCATACTACATACTCACAGCTCAATCCTAGCTTCCGTCTCCCCATCCCCCAGTCTCCCAATCTCCAAGTCACGACGATGTACCCCTGTCACCCCCTGTCACCCCCTGTCGTCCCCTGTCGCACGACTGTCGCTCCCCTGTCACCCCCTGTCGCACGACTGTCGCTCCCCTGTCACCCCCTGTCGCACGACTGTCGCTCCCCTGTTGGCGACTGTCGCAAACTGTCGCGCCCATGTGTCGTGCGCATGTTGCGCCGCTGTAACATATTCTATCTCAATCACTTGGGCCTTCCCCGAATCTAGAGTGGTTTCGCAATCTCATAAGAACGNNCTTTGTTGCCATTGCTGTTCATGTAATAATGCCCGCCGCGCGGTCCCTCATAGATCGTCCGACCCTTCTCGTCCTGGCCAACGACTTTGTCAGCAGACTCAACCGCCTCTTTGCTGCTCTTTCCGACTTTCTCCTGCTCAACACTCTTTCCCTTCATCTCGTCGGATTTCCCAGACGTCTTTTCCGTGACGGCTCTTGTGGACTTCTTTGGTTTCTCAGCTTTTTCCGTCACTGAACCCTTGCCGGATTTCCCACTGGATTCCTTCTTGGCGGTCTTCACATCCTTCTTGCTCGTCTTGCTCTTTGATGCAGCAGCATCTTTCTTTGAGGCCTTATCCTTCTTTGGAGATTTGGATTTCTTTGTGTCCTTGGCATCCTTTTTCTTGCTCTTGTCCTTCTTAGCCTTATCGGTTACTTGTGTTTTTGTATCCTTCTTGTCCTTCTTTGCTGCGACTGCGGGGGCGCTCTGAACGGCGAGAAACAATCCCGCAAGCAGCAGAATTCCATAAAATTGTTTCATGGGTCATCTCCATAGTGAATGAGTGGTTGGCGGGGAGCCTCTCATCGACTCCGCTTGATTATGACGAGGGTTTTGTCATCGGAATAATCCACAAGACGGTTATGAATCTGCACCTCCTGAAGAATTGCCTGACAGATTACCTTTGGCGTGTTGCGTTTCTGGTCGCGAAGTATATGTATCAGACGATGTTCGCCGAACATCTCCTTGTTTTCATTGGATGCCTCGACAATCCCGTCCGTATAGAGCAGCAAAACGTCTCCAGGTTTCATGACCGCATATTCTGTCCTGTATCGTTCTCCCGGGAACGGTCCGACAATCTGTCCCGTCGCGCGGAGTCTTTCTGCTTCATTTGAGGCCACATGAAGGAGAATGGGATTGCTGTGTCCTGCATTGGCAAAAAACACCAATCCGTTGTCAGAATTCGTGAACTCGATGAGGACCATCGAAATAAAATGTTCCGTGGTAAATGTCTTGTTTACCAGGTCGTTGATCCTCGACATCAGCGTACTGATTTTTGTCTGGTATTCCACCCCCATCCTCAGCGCGCCGGAGACGTAGAGAGCCTGTGCTGCGGCAGAAAGTCCCTTGCTCGCGGCGTCGCCTATCACCACGCTGAGCCGATCCTTGTCTTCCTTGGCTTGCAGATAATCAAAAAAATCGCCTCCTACCACACGCTCAGGGACCGAAACGCCATAGAGATCATACTCGCCGAATTTCAGCTCATGGGCGGGCAGGATGCTCTGTTGGATTTCTCGAGCTTTGTCAATGTCGGCTTCGAGAAGTTTCGCCTTCGTTGCCGAGCGCCTTGTCATAAGCGCCGATGTCAATGCCGCGCCGATGATATTCAGCGCATAGAGCATATCTTCCTTGAGATATTCTGCGTTGATGGCGATGACATACTGGAACAGCATCGAACCCTGCCACTGCATCACCTCTCCCACGCCGGTCGCAGAATAGTGCCGAATTCCCTTTTTG
>PMNP01000335.1 GCA_003161755.1 Ignavibacteriota bacterium
TCCCTCGATTTCTATGCAGTGGATGAGAACATCGAGCTTTCCATGGGGAAGAGCATCACCGAAACACATACCTGGTACCTCCAGTCGGGGGAAATGACGGGCACTTTGTTGAAGAAGATGATAAATTCTGCGCCGTAAGTGTCCGGCCCGGCTGTGTGGCCTCTTTTTTGCTTCTTCCTGTTCTATCCGCTATATTTTACGTGACAAAGAAAATAACTCCATGATCGTTATGAAATTCGGCGGCACATCCAATCAGGATGCCGCAGCAATGCAGAACGTGCTTCGATTGGTGCAGGATCACCTTGCCGAGCGTCCTGTCGTTGTTATTTCCGCCATTGCCCGGGCGACAAACGAGCTTGAACAGGCTGCCCGGCTCGCTCAATCGGGCGATGAAGCAGGTGCGCTCACAGTGCTGGGAGAATTGTTCAATCGACATGAGGTGATCTGCAACGCTCTTATCAAAGACAGCGGGCGCGCTCAGTCTCTCTCAGCTGTATTCGTCAGGTACCACCAGGAACTCGAACGGTTGGTCCACGGATTGTCCATTCTTGGTGAGTTGACACCCCGCTCGATGGATGCTGTCTGCTCCTATGGAGAACGGCTCTCATCGAGACTCATTGCGGCCGGACTGCAGGAACGCGGCATCAATGGTCTTTGGGTCGATGCGAAAGAGTTCATGATCACCGATGATGCGTTTGGCAACGCCCAACCGCAAATGGACATTGTGAAGGAGAATCTGGAAAGGAAAGTCAGACCACTCCTCGAACAGGGTTCGGTGCCCGTAACGCAGGGGTTTATTGGCGTCACACGATCGNNCCCGACCACCATGGGGCGCGAGAGTTCGGATTACACGGCTTCGATTATCGGCGCAGCCATGGATGCGGCAAAAGTTCAAATCTGGACGGATGTCGACGGAATCCTCACTGCTGATCCTTCCATTGTGCGAAAACCCAAGCTCGTTGAGAAAATGTCCTTCAAGGAGGCCTTTGAGCTTTCATTTTTTGGAGCCAAAGTGCTTCATCCCGGCACGATGCTCCCGATGCTTGAGAAAGGCATTCCGGTTCAAATCCTCAATTCAAAAAACGATAGGAGCCATGGCACGACTGTAGACGCTTCCCCGGAGAACAGACCGGCATGCGTCAAATCCATTGCATACAAGCAAGGCGTAAGTGTGGTCGTGGTAACGCCATGGAAAAGGGTGAACCAGTATTTGTTCTGGGAGGTGGTCTATTCCGTGCTGAACCGGCAGAATGTTGCCGTCGGGAACTCCTCTACCTCTGAATATGGCATTGCGCTAGTCGTCGATGCCAAGACAAACGTGGCAAACCTGGAACGGGATTTGGCAGAAGTTGGGTCAGTCGAGTTGACAGAATCGCTGGGAGCAGTGTGCCTTGTCGGGCAAGGGATACGCGAGCAGGTAGGTCTGCTGAATCGGATATTCTCATCCCTTGGTGACACACCCGTTCGGTTCGTCGCCCTCGGCGCTTCGGATTCGAGTATGATCCTTGTCGTGGACAAGGGGGTTTTGGATAAGGCTGTTTGCCGCCTGCATAATGAGTTCTTTGGAGGTTAACCGATGCATGATTGACAAGGAAGCAGTTCGGAAGATTCTGGTGATTAAGTTGAGGGCCGTGGGGGACGTCGTCCTTTCCACCATAGTGCTGAAGAACCTGCGACACGCATTCGAGAGAACTTCAATTGAATTTCTGACGGAACCAGCCGGCGGCAATATTCTGATGGACCATCCGCTGATCGATAGCGTTATGGTTTTCGACAAACACGTGATGTCAAGTTTGGGCCTGATTCGCAAAGTGCGCCGTCAACAGTATGACCTTGTTATAGATCTTTTTGGAAATCCCCGGACTGCACTTATTACAAAATTGAGCGGCGCCCGCTATCGAGTCGGCTACAGGTTTCGGGGCAGATCGTACGCCTATAATATTCTCGTGGAACCCAGGGGGGGAGAAGTCCACAACACGCAGTTCAACCTCGATGCTCTGGAGAGCATCGGAGTTCCTGTCATTGATCGCACTCTCCATATTGTTCCACGCATTCCCGACGAGGAGCGCGTTGCAACACTGTGGCCTAAGCTTGCACCTCACGGCGAAAGGGTTATTGCAATGAATGTGGGGGGAGGCTGGGCGATCAAACGATGGCCTCTCGACCGGTTTGCTGCCCTCGCAGACAGCCTCATGGAAGAGTGCAAATGTCTGGTCATGCTTACCTGGGGACCAGGCGAGGAAGGTGCGGTGGCAAAAGTTCGGGCCATGATGCGCCGGGCTCCCATTGTTCCACCTCCGACAACCCTGTTGGAAATGGCTGCGCTGCTGAGGCGATGTGCGATGATGGTGAGCAACGATTCGGGGCCGATGCACATAGGTGCAGCCATGGGTATCCCCGTGTTGGGCATCTTCGGTCCAACCAGCCCCAGGTTGCAGGGTCCGTGGGGGACGATGGCCAGAACCGTGCAGGTGGAAAATCTGGACTGCCTTGGCTGCAATCTGACAAAGTGCCCGATTGGGAATCTCTGTATGCAGCAACTCACAGTGGAACGTGTGTTGGAAGCTGCGACAACGCTCTGGGCCGAAGCTGGCCGTCAGCATTGACACATCATCACAGGAGATTGGCGAAAGGGGGCTCCATCGTTAGGTCACTTGTCCCACGAACAGCCATCGCTATTCTCTGGTTCCACGCCTTTCCTGCTTTTGCACAGGAGGTTGCTGTAGGCAGTTTCCCTGAAGTGAAGGCATTTCCGGGCTTTTTGGCAGATGGCTTGGCTCATCAACTTTCCCTTTCTCGTGTGACGGATAATCGGGAGTGGCTTGGAGCTATTGGTGGGTCATTGCCGGTGATTGGTGCGAGGATTGGNNGAATATCCAGGGCGGAGTCGGAGCAACCACCTTCAACAGGTTAATCAAAACTCCCGGTCACATTACCGTGTACACGATTGATTATAAGGTGGATTTTCCTCTTGATGTACGATACCATAAGACTGTGTATCGTATAGCGTTCGGACATCTCAGCTCACACTATGCTGACGATGGGATTGAGATTCTCGGGCTGCACTCGATTGGATATGTGCGGGATTACATGACTTTTGCTGTGGCTGAGGATCTGGAGCTTCTGCATTCCACGGCATATGTCTCGGCGGACTGGAATTTTCATTATGAGCCGATAGCAAAGCCCTGGATCCTTCAGGCAGGTCTTCAGGGAGGATGGTTCCCCCTTTGGGATGAAAGTGCCACTTTGTACGGTGCCGTGGACCTGAAGCTCCGGGAAAACCTCGCCTGGGGAACGACGCAAAGCTATCAAATCGGCGTTCGCTGTTTTCCCAACGGTCGTTTTGCCTTGAGGTTATCCTATACGCTGCGTTTGGGCTTTGAAGAACGAGGTCAGCTCTACGATGAGCGTGTGAGCCTCAACCTTGTAGGTGTTACGGTGGAGTTCTAACATCCGTGCGGCAATGCCGGGTTCGCGTCCGTCAAGCGCTCCAACAAGAACTGAGAAATCATGCAGATTCCTTCGTGCAAACATTTCACCGGATACAAACCTTGTTTTCCGGGAACGACATGTGAGAAAGTGTGCGAACGCCCTTTGCCGATTGGGACTCGGATCCTGCTGATAAACCTCGATGCGCTGGGAAATGTCCTGGCCACGACAAGCATCCTTCCCGCAATCAAGAGAAGGTATCCGGAGAGCCATATTACCTGGATAACGCTGAAGAATGCGGCGCCGTTGCTGCAAAACAATCCTCTGCTTGATCGAGTCTTCCTCTGGGATGCAGAAAGCCGGATGATCATTGAAGCCGAAGAATTCGACCTGGTCTTGAATGTCGACAAGTCGCCGCGTTCCGGGGCGTTTGCTCAACGTGTGAAGGCAAAGGAGAAACTGGGCTTTGGAATAAATCGCGATGGCGTGATTATTCCTTTGAACCCCGAAGCGGAAGAGAACTATATGCTTGGCCTTGACGACCATTTGAAATTCAGGGTCAACCAGAAAACTGTTCCCCAGTTGCAATGCGAGGAGTTTCGGCTGCCGTATGCCCGCGACAAGTACATTCTCAACTTAGGTCCTGACGAAGAACGATACTGTGAAGGGTACAAGGAGGAGCATGGGATTTCGTCGGCCGAATTGGTCGTAGGTCTTAATACGGGATGCTCAGATCTTTATNNGACCAGCATATTGGACTCATTGAGCGCTTGCGCAAAGCGGGGGGAATGACCCTGGTGCTTCTGGGGGGGCCGGAAGATACCCTTCGGAACGCGGAGATTGCCCGATGGGCAGGCAGGACAGTAATCAATACTCCCACAACAGAGGGAGTCCGTAGAGGCATCTGTTATGAAAATATTTGTGATCTGATCATCACTGGCGATTCGTTCGGCATGCACGTGGGAATTGCCCTTGGGAAATATGTGGTTGCATGGTTTGGTCTTAGCTGCTGGATGGAAATCGATCTCTTTGATCACGGCAGGAAGTTTATTCCGGAGGGGTTGGAATGTTCTCCGTGCTGCAAACGTACCTGCCCCTACAATCTGGAATGCATCTCCATGGTGGACCTTGATGGAATTGTCGATGAAGTGCTGAAGTATCGCACGCGTTGGAAGCGCGCAACCATCGGGGCAGAGACCCGGCAATGAAGAAACATCTTCTGGTTGGGGCGTTCCTCNNTGAAAGTGGTTTCTGCCGGACTGGTAACAGGATTCCTGGGTGGATCTCTGGTCAGTTCGTATTACGACTGGTGGAATGCGAACAGTCAGAGTTTTCATTTTGTGCGAGAGGGGTTTTGGAATGACTATTCCCTGGGCATCGACAAATTCGGGCATGCATTTACCTCGTATTTCTACTTTAACACCTTCAGATACATCATGCTCTGNNAGATCTTACGGCAAATGGTCTTGGATTGGGGTTTGCGGTGCTTCAGGAGGAATACCCTTTCTTCCGGAATTTCAGTCTCAAATGGAGCTACGTCCCAACCGACGGGTATCGATTTCCTCCCCGTTTTACGGATCACTATGATGGGCACACGTATTGGCTTGCGTTCAATATGCATAATTTGCTCCCCGGAGATGCTGGAAATTGTTGGCCGGAATTTCTCCAGTTGGCCGTCGGGTACAGTGTTGCGGACCAGATGACAAAACGCGAATTGGTGATAGGCCTTGACCTGAACTTGCGCGCATTTGATGTTGAACAACCCGAACTCCTCCTCGTTCGAAATACGGTCGACATGATCCACTTGCCGGCACCCGCCATAAAATTCACTGAAGATAAACCGGCAAAGGCATATCTTTTTCATCTCAATTGAGGGTTCTCTGCAAGATTCGAGGGTGGTCAAACCCAGATCCCTTGAGAACGTTTTTCAATAAGAACAAGCATACACTTAGAACATTTCAACAGGAGGGATGAGTGAAGGTATTTCTGACAGGCGGCACCGGGTTCATCGGGTCTCATGTTGCAATGGAACTGGTGAAGAACGGACTTGAGGTGACAATTCTGGCTCGCAACCAGAACAAGGTGCCGGAACTCAAGAAGGTCCCGCACATTGAAATCATCCAGGGTGAAATAACCAATACCGGTCTCCTTGAAGAACTTGTTGCCGGAAAGGATGCCTGCATCCATGTCGCCCTGAACTACACAAAGAAGACCGGATGGGAAGTATTGCTGGACGATACGTACCCAACGGTGTTTCTCTCAGATGCGGCAGTAAAAGCCGGCGTAAAACATTTTATCTATACGTCGTCGACAGCGGCAAACGACAACTTNNATACATGACCGACCAGAGTGAGGCTGAGGTGAAGATCACGCGAGTCACCTCGACAACAAAGCAGCATCCGGCGACATTCTATGGCGCAACGAAAGCCGCGAGTGAAAACTACCTGATGGCGCAATCCTATCTTTCGCCGATGAGAATCAACATTATTCGTCCGGGGTACACGTTTGGAAACCCGGTGGTCCCCGGCGGGAGCATTGAAGGAGACACTCGCTTTCAATCGATCGTCGACAATGCGATGAACAATCGTCCCATCCATCTTGTCAAGAACGACGGGACCCAGTTCATTTGGGCGGGAGATTTGGCAAAATTGTACCTGCGCGTGTTGCAGAGCGCTGTTAACAGGAAGACCTATTATGGTCTAGGGAAGAACTTTGTCACGTGGTATAGCGTGGCACAGTTGGCCGTGAAGAAGTGCAATTCGAAAAGCCTGATCGAACTCGAAGACAAAGGGTGGAGCGATGATCCACTCTTCTGGGATGTCTCTGATATGAAGAAGGATTTTGGACTGGAATTTGACGCAATGGAGAAAATCGGGGAGCATCTGGATTATTACATCGCGGGCGGAAAGTTACGATAGAGAAGTGAGAATCAGACGCGACGGCATATGAAGCGCTCAAAGAGATTGTCGAACGAGCTCCCGGGCATGGGACGTTTTGACAAAGGCCGTTGGACGATAATCTGGCAATTGCTGTTTGACGCGTAACTCCTGGTCATGACCACAGTGAGATCAAGAGCATCGCCCTCTCCCCGGAAGTTGATGTCGCGGTGGCTGTGGTCAATATCGATATACGTTGGCGGAGCAGTGGAGGGAATGAATTTCTTTTCGGAAATCGTTGAATTGTACCGTCAGATGGGTTGCCATATGCACAATGTTGTCGATGGGCCAATGGTTGGAACGCGGCGAATTNNTGTAGAAGGTCCCAATGGCAAATAGACTTCGCGACACAGTGAATCTCTGGAAAGAGATGAAGCCCTCGGCATTGCGAAGGCTTGCGTTGGCTGCGTTTTTTCTCTTCGGACAGTTGGGACTGGTCTCCATTCTCATGGAATCGTCTATCCGCGTTTTTCCGTGGACATTTGTCATCTATCAGACCGTGGCTGTGGGGTGCTTCGCAGCAAGCGTCGTGCTGGTCAGCCGCAATCGCTGGTGGATCACTGCCCTCGTGGTCGTGTTTTGGATGAATGTACTACTGCTGAATGGAGGAGGAGTAAGTTTCGTCTTTTCAGGAAACGAGGGACTCAGGGTCAGACTTGAGGGGATCGGGCAACGTTATGATACACGCCCGCATCAGACGGAAACCGGGAATTTGACAGGTGCGGAACTCAATGATGTTTATGTTCAGCGAGGCATCATCGGTGCGGCGGTCATGGCTTTCCTTGTTCTGGGGTACACCTCATTTATTTCAGTCATCAGAGGCGAAATTCGCCGCCGAGCGGGTCTCGAAACCGAAATCAAAATTGCCCAAATCATACAAACGTCACTCCTTCCTCCCTCGTCGTTTGAGACGGCTTGTTGCAGTATCGGTGCCCTTATCGTTCCCGCGAGTGAAGTGGGAGGAGACTACCATGACTATGTTCTCCAATCTGACGGGTCGGTGGCTGTAGCCATAGCCGATGTGACCGGCCACGGTGTGGGTGCCGGGATCGTATCGGCAATGACAAAGAGTGCGTTGAGACTTCAGCTCAGGCATGATCCTGAGCCCGGAGCGATACTGGCAAACCTCAATGCAACAATTTTTGAGGTCTCGGATGCCAAGACATTTGTAACGTTTGCCTACGCGCGATTCAATCCCCGTTCCAGGACAGCGGATTTGGTCACGGCGGGACACCCNNCCAATTCTACATCGGCGTCAGGGGACCACCGAAATTACACAGATCCGCTCGACGAAGAATCCGGCCCTCGGTATGCGTCGCGACGTTTCCTTTGAAGCTGGCGCCGAACTCCGGTATTCGCCGGGTGACTCTCTCTTGATGTACACCGACGGTGTGTTGGAGGCGCTCAATGGGAAAGGGGAACAGTTTGGCCCCGAAAGACTTGCCCGAGTCTTTAGTCTGGCAAAGGGCTCGCCGCAGGAGATCGTTCGAAGTATTTCAGAGGTAGTAAGAGCGTTCGCAGGAAATCGGGTGAGCTATGAAGACGACGTGTCTATTGTGTGTGTGACGCTTCGATGACTTCCTATTGGATAGCCTTCAGTGATNNTAATCGTGTGAGTGGTTCCGAGATCTTCCCGCAAGCGTGCGAGTGCGTAGTCGATGCCGACGATCCCGTACGCAAATCCAACCCCTGAAGTGAATCCCCGCGCATCTGATCCGAATTCATTTCCCAGTCGAAGTGCCACAAGTTGCTGGAACCAGATCTCTCCGCCTGCCCCGACATACCACCGCTTTTCCGGGACGTTGCGCACGAAATCCCCAGTGACGTCGTAGCTAAACTGCGGGTTAATAATGCCGGAATACAATGCCCCGGCGCGGATCATCGAAGGGAGCGTCGTTCGTTCCTGTTCGAGGACAGTCATACGGCCAATATTCAGGATCGAAATACCCGCCTCCAACCCCTGGACAGGGAGAAGCATGCGCACGCCGGCATCAAAGGAGTACCCCGTTGCCTCATTGATTAATATTCGTTCGTAAAGATACCGGGCCGTTACTCCGGCCCTGATGGTTTCGGTGATTTTTCGGGCGTAGCTGACGCCAAAAGCGAGATCGCGCGAAGTAAATGTCCCCTCGGGCGGGCCGGGTTGGGTGCGGATCTCAATGTCGGAGACTGTTGTGGTGAGCAGTCCGAATCCAAGGGTTTGTTCATCGCCGAGCGGGAGAGCTGCGCCGAGAAACTCAGTCCTCGTGTCCTGAATCCACTCCTGATGCGTCATCAGGAGATGAATGGATGCAGTGTCAACCCCAACGCTTTGAAGGCCCGCCGGGTTTGTCTGCGCTGCTGCAGGACCATCGGCAAGCGTCGACGCATAGCCCATTGCGAC
>PMNP01000333.1 GCA_003161755.1 Ignavibacteriota bacterium
CGCGCAACAGCCTGCAAAATCCGGCGTGGTGACTCTGTCGTGATGGATTTTGGATGCACCGTACAGGGTTATGGATCGGATCTTACCAGAACAGTTGTTGTGGGGCTCGCATCCGCCCGTTTCCGGGCGATGTATGAAACAGTCCTTCGGGCGCGAGAGGAAGCTGTTGGGAAAGTGCGGGAAGGAGTGGAAGCCCGTGTCGTGGATGCCGCCGCACGAACGGTCATCACCCGCAGGGGCTTCGGCCGATACTTTGTGCATTCGCTTGGCCATGGACTCGGGTTAAGCGTCCATGAGCGTCCCCGTTTGTCGCCAACAAGTGCTGATATCCTTCAGGACGGCAACGTCCTCACCATCGAACCGGGAATATACATCCCGGGGTATTGTGGTGTGAGGATTGAAGATGACATCGTCGTGCGCAGGACCGGCTGCACGCTTCTTACAAAATCTCCCAGGGAATTGGTGATCCTTTGATCAATCAGGATGTTGAAATCACTCCACGCAGAGTTCTCGTCATCGCCTATTACTTTCCTCCCATGGGCCTGAGCGGTGTGCAACGCACATTGAAATTTGTAAAGTATCTGCCGCACTATGGCTGGCATCCCACAGTGCTCAGCGTGGAACCACAGGGGTATGCAGCACGAGACGAATCTCTCCTTGCGGATCTCCAGGGGAAACCGATAGAGATCGTACGAACTCCGGCCGCAGGCCCGGGTTGGTTTCTGAAAAAGAAACAGGTTGTGGAACTTCCTGCCGAGAATGTTCGAAAGGCGCTCAGCAGGCTCAGTGACACGGTGTTCTTTCCTGACAACAAGATCGGTTGGCAGCGGCGAGCGGTTGCGGCGGCGGTCGAGCTTCACCGCAAGAAACCTTTTGATCTGATCTTCGCCACAGCGCCTCCTTTTACGGACTTTTTGATTGGCGCAGACGTCAAGAAGAAGATCGTCCTCCCCCTGGTCTTCGACTATCGCGATCCGTGGGTTGACTATCCATTTCGCTTTAATGCCACTCCTCTGCACAAGTTGATCCACACGCTTATGGAACGCCGCGCCCTGAGAGCAAGCAGTCACGTGGTGACCACCAATAGAAGAGTGAAGGAACTGCTCATCAACCGGCATAAATTCCTTACGTATCACGACATCGAGATCATCCCTCAAGGATTTGATCCGGACGATCTTGCGCAAGCCTCGGAAGCGTTGCGCGCCAAGGGCCAGCAGAAGACTGGCAAGATGCGCATCACCTATGCAGGAGTATTTTGGGAAGACAGGGTGCCCGACCATTTCCTCCAGGCCCTCCATGATCTTCTCGATGAACAGCCGCGGCTTCGGGGAAGAATCGAGGCTGTCTTTGCGGGGAATTTTCGCGAGGAAAACAAAGCGCTGATTACAAAGCTCCGGCTTCAAGACACGGTGACGATCCTGGGCTATCTCCCCCACCAGCAATGCCTCACCGAAATTCTTGCGGCAGATGTCACCTGGGTGGTCGTGGGAGACGATATGGGGTCGCCAGGGAAAACATATGAGTATATCGGTGCACGAAAGCCAATCCTAGGGCTCGCTCCGGAAGGATTCATCAAGCAGGCGATCGTCGAAGCAGGCGGACGTGTCGTGCCTCCAACAGATGTCCCCGGCATTAAGAATGCGCTTGCGGCCTTCTTTGATGAGTATGAACATAAAAATCTCACACTGCCTTCCCTTGAGGTGGCGGCAAAGTACAACAGGGTGACTTTGACCGGTAACCTCGTCAAACTCTTTGAATCATTGCTTGGTGCGTAAGATGAATGTTCTGGTCATAGGCTCTGGAGGCCGCGAGCATGCTCTGGTATGGTCACTCTCTCGCAGCCCCAATATCACCAAGCTTCTGTGCGCACCCGGAAACCCGGGGATTGCCCAGTTGGCCGAGTGTGTTCCTTTGAAGATTTCGGACAATGAGGCCATGGCAACGTTTGCAGAATCTCAGGCAGTCGACCTCACTATCGTAGGACCGGAAGCGCCTCTTGCAGGCGGGATCGTCGACCTGTTTCAGCAGCGAGGCTTGACGATTTTTGGACCGGCACAAGCATCTGCGGAACTTGAATGGAGCAAGGCGTTTGCAAAACAATTCATGGCGGCTCACGGAATACCGACTGCCGGGTATCAGGTGTTTTCTGCGGTTGAAATAGAAGCAGCCCGCGCGTATGTTGGGAAGTGCGGTCTTCCCCTCGTGTTGAAAGCCGATGGGTTGGCGGCGGGAAAAGGTGTAGTAATCTGCCTGAATCGCGAAGATGCTCTTCATAGTCTCGAGGAAATGCTTGGAGGGAAGGCATTTGGAAAGGCGGGAGCGCGTGTTGTGATCGAGGAGTTCCTTGAAGGTGTAGAGGCTTCTGTCTTTGTCGTTACCGACGGCTTTCGCCATGTGACGCTGGCTTCTGCCCAGGATCACAAGCGGGCGTTGGACGGCGACAATGGAAAGAATACCGGAGGGATGGGAGCCTATGCGCCGACACCGTTTGTGACTGAAACGATCCTCCGTCAAGTGGACACGGAGATTGTCATTCCTGTGCTTCGAGGAATGGCACAGGAGGGCCGGGTGTACCGTGGATGTCTCTACGTCGGACTTATGCTCACTGCAAGCGGCCCGAAGGTCGTCGAATTCAACTGCCGGTTTGGCGATCCGGAAACGCAGGTGGTTTTGCCGTTGTACGGTGGAGACCTCCTCCAACTTCTCCTCGAATCTGCACAAGGCAGGATATCAGAGAAGATGATTGTGGCCTCCAAGATGGCGTCGCGTGGCGCAGCAGTTTGTGTTGTCCTCGCCTCCGGCGGGTATCCGGATGCATACAAAACAGGGATACCCATCTACGGACTCGAAGCGCTTGCCGGACGGACCAATGTCGTGGCTTTTCATTCAGGGACAGCCGTCGGAGACTCTGGCCTGGTCACGAATGGTGGACGCGTCCTTGGCATAACAGCAATTGACCCGACGGGAAATTTTCAGGGTGCTCTTGCTGCCGCCTACGGTGCTGTGGATTGCATACGGTTCGAAGGCATGCATTTTCGCCGCGATATAGGTGCGCGGGCAATCATGAGCGTGGAAAATGCCGGACGTTGACAATTTTAGTCATAAGACCCACAGCAGCGCACTATGGATTATCCTCCTCGTTTCATTGATTGTGCGGATTGCTGCTGTCCCGCTCGTGCATTCATCCGGATATACGTCGGATGAGCGGGAGTACATCGCAAAGGCGGAGAGGATACTGCAGGGCGATGGGTTCATTGACACAAACGGAGCGTATGCTGTGCGCGCCCCGCTTTTCCCTGCGCTCCTGGCATTGGTGTTTGGACTATCAGGGTATTCGCTCGTTGTTGCTCATGCAGCGCAGTGTCTCTGCGGTGTCCTGGTCGTTTACCTCGTGTATCGACTTACCTGCCTCCTTGTTGGCGACCGAACAACTGCCCTTAACGCGTCCATAGTTGCAGCGCTCTATCCTGGTATGATCATCTATAGCGCGTTGCTCCAAACGGAAATGCCGTACTGCTGTTTCGTATTGGCCGCCTTTGGGTTGGTCTACGCAATGGTGGACGGAGGAGGAGGGATCTCCAAGGCGGCAATGATGGGCCTGTGGTGCGGCCTTGCATCGCTGACCCGGGCAGTATTCCTCGGGTTTGCTCCCCTGCTGATTGCTGCTACGGCGTGGATGGCGCGATGGAATTTGCGGAAGTCTGCAAATAACGGGCTTGTCGTTCTTGCCGCTTTGTTTGTCGTCGTTGCGCCTTGGACGCTTCGCAACTATCTCCTGTTCTCCACGTTGGTTCCCGTGGGTTCCGGGGCAGGCGATTCGTTCCTTACGGGCAATAATCCGTACGCAACCGGGACCTGGCGGGTGCTGGGAGGCTTTGAAGAATGGCGGATGGAACAATCATTGGCCCACGGGTTGCAACGGGCAGATAGCCTGGATGAAGTACACCATGCCGCCGTAAGCGGCATCCTGGCTCGAGAGTATATCATCTCCCATCCCGGGGAAATAGCAGCTCTTGTTGTGAAGAAGACCCAAATATTCTGGATCTATCCGATTGACCATAACGATGAGAGTCGATTGTTGCAGCTTGGGGAAGTCCTCATAGATGCGTTATTATACGTGGGCGTGATTTTGGGTCTTGTTGTTGCGCCCCGTCCTTTGATGCGACGGCTAACCCCCTTGATTGGGGCTTGTTTCTTCTTTTGGTTGACACAGGTTGTGCTTCATTCGGAAGCCCGGTTCCGTCTGCCATTGATTCCCATCCTGGCGCTCTTTTGGGGAATCGGTGCATCGAATCTGGCCAATTCTGGACTAAAAAGGTTCTTCCTGGATTCCGCGCGGCGTACATGGCTCCTCGTCGGGACGGGAATGGTCGTGCTTATCTATGGCGCCACTGGCTGGATGTTCCTCCATGGGATGATACAATGAGGAGTTACCTATGAAGATTCTGGTTACCGGAGGCGCAGGATTCATCGCCTCGCATATCGCTGACGCTTATGTGAATGNNGATCTTGTCAACCATCATGCTGCACAAATTGATGTGCGCCGCTCCGTGGCAGATCCGGCATTTGATGCGTCTGTGAATCTCGTTGGCGCGTTGACGTTGTTTGAAGCTTGTGTACGCTCCGGCGTGAAGAGGATCATTTTCGCCTCCAGTGGTGGGGCAATCTATGGGGAACAGGACTACTACCCGGCGGATGAGCGCCATCCCACCCGCCCGATTTCGCCGTATGGTGTGGCAAAATTGTCCACGGAACACTATCTCTACTATTATAAAGTGGTTCATGGCATTCACTCGGTGTGCTTACGCTATGCCAATGTGTACGGACCGAGACAAAACCCCGAAGGAGAAGCCGGCGTCGTCGCGATTTTCACCAGCAAGATGCTGGCCGGATCTCAGCCGATCATCAACGGCGACGGCAAGCAGACTCGTGACTACGTGTTCGTGGGAGACATCGTCCAGGCAAATGTCCTTGCCCTCGGATTCGAGGGAACGGATTCGTTTAACGTGGGCACCGGAAGAGAAAGCGATGTGAATACACTTTTTAAGATCCTGAAGAAAGAAACACAATCAAATTGTGCGGAAACGCATACAGAAGGGAAGAAAGGCGAGCAGCAGCGGAGCGTCCTCGACGCGGGAAAGTTGCAACGGGTTCTTGGCTGGAAACCTCAGGTGAATATCGAGGAAGGGCTGGCACGCACCGTAGCGTTCTTCAAGGATAAGCACTCTCATGGCTCAGCATCTCCCCGACATTAGCCGTCTGACACAAGGCGATCGCACGGCTGTGGCACGGGCCATCTCGCTCGTTGAGAATGAAGAACCGGGTGCTCAAGACCTTCTCAAAGAACTGTTTCCGTTTACAGGCCGGTGTCACAGAATCGGCATAACCGGACCGCCCGGCGCCGGGAAAAGCACCATCACTAACCGGCTCGCACAGGAATACCGCCGGCGTGGGGACGAAGTGGGAATCATCGCGGTGGATCCCACCAGTCCGTTTACCGGCGGAGCCCTGCTTGGTGATAGGGTGCGAATGGCCGATGTCGAGATGGACCCCGGAGTCTTCATCAGAAGCATGGCTTCACGCGGCAGTCTCGGAGGATTGAGCAGGAAGGCAATCGAGGCGGCCGACATCCTCGATGCCTCGGGAAAGAACATCGTGATCCTTGAAACTGTCGGCGTCGGACAGTCAGAGCTCGACATTGCCGGAGCGGCTGACACGACGGTCGTGGTTCTAGTCCCGGAATCGGGAGATTCCATCCAGGCAATGAAAGCCGGCCTGATGGAAATCGCCGACCTGTTTGTTCTGAATAAATCGGATCGGGCGGGTGCCGATCAGGCAGTCCTGGCAATCCAGATGATTCTCCATTTCAGGAAGACCCAGGGGTGGAAGCCGGAGATTCTTAAGACTGTGGCACATGAGGGGACGGGAGTTTCAGACGTTGTCGCAAGAATTGCTGCCCATAGGACGGCTCTGGAAGCGCTTGGCGGCATCGCCGAAAAGCGCCGCCAGAGGGCCGAACGGCGCATCCGGGATCTTGTCATGGAACAGATCCATATATCGTTTTGGGATGAAAGACGAACCTTGCTGCTGAATGACCTCCTGGATGATGTCCTACAACGGAAAACCACGCCATACCAGGCGGCCCTCAATTTACTCGCCGGGTTTCGCTCGTCCCGCCCGGCCGGCGAGGGAGAACTTCCCTCATGACTGGTGCGTTGATTAGACGGGATGCGCACCGTTTTCTCCTTGGTCGTCCCGGCTGCCGCTTGATGGCGAACGAAAGCACATGATTCCGGTGGAATTGCGGTAATGACATGTGGGAGGTCGCCGTGAGTGTCGAATCCGATGGTTCCGAATATCCCCACTTCTTCCAAACTGCCGGCTTGGACGAAATCCGTCGGTTGGCGAGGCAGTTTGCCGAAAAGGAAATCCGCCCTGTGATGAGTGTGTTCGACGAATCACAGGACTTTCCCTTGGAACTCGTCGGCAAACTCGGGGAAATTGGATTTATGGGATTGATGTCACCGGAACACCTCGGTGGAGCAGGTCTGAGTGACATCGAAGCAATTACCGTAATCGAAGAAATTGCACGTGTTGATCCTTCTGTTGCCCTGACCGTAGCATCCCATAACAGCCTCTGTACCGGACATATCAACCTCTTCGGCAATGTCGAACAGAAACAACGGTATGTCCCAAACCTTGCAGCAGGCCGAACCCTTGGTGCATGGGCACTGACGGAGTCAGGTTCGGGAAGTGATTCGGCCGGAATGAAGACCTCCGCGTGTCGCGACGAAAATGGTTGGCTGCTTAATGGCAGCAAAACATTTATCACTCAGGGCTCCGTTGGATCCCTCTACGTCGTGTTTGCTGTTACTGATCCCGGGAAGGGAAAGGGTGGGATCTCAGCGTTCATCCTCGAACGTCCCACGCCGGGATTCTCCGTTGGAAAACGGGAGAACAAACTTGGAATGCGAAGTAGTGATACTGCTGCGTTGACATTCGAGAATGTTCGCATTCCTCCTGAGAACATCATAGGTCGGGAAGGAGAGGGCTTCCGACAGGCGCTTGCAGTGCTTGATGGCGGCCGCATCGGCATCGCTGCGCTATCAGTGGGGATCGCGCAAGGTGCCCTGGATGCCAGTTTGTCGTACGCTCGAGAACGCCGCCAATTCGGTCATTCCATTTCCTCCTACCAGGCGATACAATGGAAACTGGCGGACATCGCCACGGAGGTCTCGGCGGCCCGACTTATGGCGCGGCGGGCAGCTTGGCTGAAAATGGCGGGTGAACCATTCACCGAGGCCGCCTCTCAGGCGAAGTACTTTGCGAGCGAAGCTGCTGTGCGCGCTGCCAATGAGGCAGTGCAAATCCATGGTGGGTATGGATTCATCAAAGACTACCCTGTGGAAAAATTCTATCGCGACGTCAAGCTTATGACCATCGGTGAAGGAACGTCGGAAGTGCAGAAGATCATCATAGCCCGCCATCTTCTCTCTCTGCATCGAGACTAAGCACTCATGGCTCTCATAGGTACAGAAATCCGGAAGACCCCCGCGTTTCAGCGCAACAAGGAACGATTCCAAAAGCTCATGTCAATACTCGAGGATCGATCAACTTTGGTAAGGAAGGGTGGGGGAGAAGATGCTGTTCGGAAGCAGCACGCTAAGAATAAATTGACTGCACGGGAACGGGTGGAACGTCTGGTCGATCCCGGGACTCGATTCATGGAAATCGGCCTCTTTGCGGGATACGGAATGTATGAGGAATATGGAGAGATCTTCGCGGGGGGAACAATCGTGGGGATTGGTTCCATTCATGGCCGTGACACCGTTATCGTGGCGAATGATGCGACGGTTAAAGCCGGCGCTTGGTTTCCCATCACCTGTAGGAAGAATCTGCGTGCGCAGGAAATCGCGATGGAAAACAGGCTCTCCATCGTGTACCTTGTGGATTCCGCAGGAATCTTCCTTCCTCTCCAGAACGAAGTATTTCCCGACAAAGAACACTTTGGCCGCATCTTCAGGAATAATGCCGTAATGTCCGCCATGGGGATTAACCAAATTGCGGCGGTCATGGGACCATGCGTGGCCGGGGGCGCGTATCTTCCGGTTATGAGTGACGAGACTATTATTGTGGAGGGGAATGGGAGCCTGTTCCTCGCGGGCTCCCACCTCGTCAAGGCTGCGATCGGGGAGGAAGTGGAAAATGAGCAACTCGGCGGAGCAATGGTGCATACGGAAATTAGCGGTGTTGCGGATCATCGGGTCGCGAACGATGCTGAATGTCTGAGTAAGATCCGTTCCATTCTTTCGAAGATTGGGTCAAATGCCCCATCCGGGTTTAACAGGGAGATCTCGCGTCCTCCCCTGTTTCAGCCCGAGGAAATTGAGGGAATTCTCCCCGACGATCCTGCACGACCGTACGATATGCTCGAAGTACTTGCGCGTCTTGTTGACGGCAGCGAGATTGATGAGTACAAGGAAGGCTACGGGAAGACGTTGATTACCGGGTATGCGAGGATCGATGGATGGGCAGTGGGTGTCGTTGCCAACCAACGAAGTGTCGTGAAAACCCGGAAAGGTGAAATGCAGGTGGGAGGAGTTATCTACAGCGACAGAGCCGATAAGGCGGCGCGCTTTATCATGAACTGCAACCAGAAGCAGATTCCTTTGGGGTTTTTTCAGGATGTCACCGGGTTTATGGTCGGGAGCCGCGCTGAACATGGAGGAATCATCAAAGACGGTGCAAAGATGATTAGCGCCGTGGCAAACAGTGTCGTTCCAAAGTTCACCGTTGTCGTGGGCAACAGCTTCGGCGCCGGCAACTACGCGATGTGCGGACGCGCGTATGATCCGAGACTCATGGCCGCATGGCCGACGGCACGGATTGCCGTAATGGGAGGCAGGCAGGCAAGTGAGACTCTCTTGAGCATTCGCCTTCAGCACATGGATCTCAAAACAACCAACGCGAGTCATGCCGAACATCAGAAACTCCTTGGAGAGACGCAGGCGATGTACGAACGGGAAACGGATCCCTATTTTGCCGCCGCACATATGTGGATCGATGATCTGATTCGTCCCTCGGAAACCCGCGAGTATCTCTCCCGAGGAATTGGCATGGCATCAAACAACCCCGAAATTCATCGATTCAATCCCGGCGTCATTCAAACGTGACCGCAGCGGCAAAGGCGACAATCGGACTCTTTCAATTGCGACTCCTTCCGGGACTTTTCCTCTGGATGATTCTCGTTGCCCCTTGTGCGCGAGCTATTGCCCAGGCAAAAGACGAATTGCCGCCGGTTATGGACGTCCCACCCATCGTTTCCTTCTTTGCCCCGTTGGTCATCCCGGTAAAGACCCTCCAGGATGCTGTTCTCCTGAGGGACTATGTGACAAGCGACGAGTTTGCGGCTGTCAGGAAAACCCAGGGGGACCGCCGCGCCGTAAATGTTCTGTTTCGGACGGCGTTGAGGATGTCGCTGAATAACACAGGCGAAGCACTGTTGATTTGTTTCTTTGCCTCGATTGAACACAGGACCGTCGGGTTCAACCTCCCTCTTCTGGGACCCATTCTTTGGCTGCCTCTGACGGGAGAGTTTGAAGAGGATTTCCAGGAACGGGTCGAGGCTCTTCCCTTTGCGCTCTACGCCGATACACCGCCCGAAGGTGACAGGGACAAACTGCAGCATTTCTTCGGCTCGGCGTATCTTACCATTCTGATCGAGTCACCCGATGATGCTGAATCGGTCGGTGACTTTATAGAATGGGGGGAGGAACAATTTATTGTCGGTGGAGTGAATGATGTGCGTGACAAGCGGGCAAATCGCCAGGGCCAGCGATTCGGCAAGGCCTTGATGGACAACTTGAATGCCCTTCCAATGGAATTCATGACAGATGACGACCCTAAGAGGAACCCATGAAGTCAATCCTGGTTATTGATGATGATAAGGAGATTTGCTCCTGGCTGAAGAAGACGCTGGAATATAAGAAATACAAGGTTCGCGTCGCCGAAGATGGGATGTCAGGCCTTGCAAAACTCAGCGAGGAGGCGTCGGATCTCGTGCTGCTCGATATCAAGATGCCGGGAATAGACGGATTGGCAGTATTGCACAAAATCAAGGAGATGAATTCTGACCTGCCCGTCGTGATGATCTCGGCGCACGGAACAATTGAGACGGCGGTTGAGGCAACCAAGGAGGGAGCATTCGACTTCTTGCAGAAGCCGCTCGACCTGGACAGGCTGCTCATTGTCACTCGCAACGCAATCGAACGCGCATCGCTGGTGAGCGAGGTCCGCCGCATGAAAGAGACTGTGGAAGGAAAGGATGTCATCCTTGGCAGGAGTCCGGGCATACGCCAGGTGTTGAATCTGATCGAGCGGGTTGCTCCCACAGAATCGCGTGTCCTCATTACAGGCGAGAACGGATCGGGAAAGGAATTGGTGGCCAAGGCTATTCACCGGTTGAGTCGAAGGAGCAGCGGGCCCCTCGTGGAAGTGAACTGCGCGGCAATCCCCAATGAGCTCATAGAATCGGAGTTGTTTGGACACGAAAAGGGATCTTTCACGGGGGCGACAAATCAACGAATTGGAAAGTTCGAGCTGGCAGATGGGGGNNCGGATATGAGTCTGACTGCACAGGCAAAGGTTCTTCGCGTCATTGAGGAGAATGTTGTTGAGCGTGTAGGGGGAGCAAAGCAAATTGTGGTGGATGTAAGGGTGGTTGCTGCGACAAACAAGGACCTGCTGGAGGCGATCAAGCAGCGCACCTTTCGGGAGGACCTCTACCACCGGTTGAATGTGATTCCTCTCCATGTCCCCCCCCTG
>PMNP01000097.1 GCA_003161755.1 Ignavibacteriota bacterium
TCAGGAAGCCTTCATCAAGGCCTTTGCCTCACTAAGCAAATTCAATGATGAGTTCGCGTTTTCCACCTGGTTGTACAAGATCGCCACGAATAACAGCATCGACCACATTCGTAAGCGCAAGCTCCAGGTGTATTCCATTGATAAGCCGATCGACTCCAAGGACAGCGAATACACGTTTGAATTGCCCGACGAGGACTACGAAGCCGATGGAGAATTGATCAGTGACCAACGGGCAGTAATGATTCGCGCCGCCATCGCGAAACTCCCTGAGAAATACCGCCTCGTCATCGAACTTCGCCATATTGAGGAGAAAAGTTACGAAGAAATCGCGGTTCTCCTCAAACTGCCCATCGGGACGATTAAAGCTCACATTTTCCGGGCTCGGGAGCTCCTCTATAAGCAGTTACGCAACAAAATACGTCATTATTAAGAACCCCCCGACGCCTCGAAAAAATCCGCCCACCGGAGATTGGTGACTCAATGAGAGGGTTTTATCATAATGTCGACCCCTTCTGAAACTCCTGTTCACTTTCGAGCGTAGATCATAAGGGGTGAAACACACATGACTTGGGTTCGGAATCATCATAAGGCATCACTCGTCCTGCTGACCGCCATCTCGCTGCCTCTGACGGCTTTGGCCCAGGAGTACCGGGAGATCGGACGGACGACGGAGAAAGAACTGAAAGTGGTTCTCTCTTCCTCATTTGGATCCCTCCATGTTTTCCGCGGTGATCCGGGCAAAGTCCTTACCTTGGAGAATACCAAGCTGAATGCCATCGGGTTCAATGTTGACTACGCAATTCGGAACCGCATTGGCTATATGGATTTGGCCCTCGGCGAAAACGATGAGGAGGGTGACAACGGTGATCATCCTCATTTCAAGTTTAACGGATTCAAGGGTGGGCAATGGTCCCTCTCCTTTAGCGATGCAATACCGATTTCATTCGACATTGAGATGGGAGTCGGAAAAGGGGATCTGAACCTTTCGGGGTTATCGGTAAAGGATCTTAATTTGTCGACCGGGGCGAGTGATGTTTGCCTGGCTTTTGACGAGCCAAATCGCACTTNNGATTTCGGCGGGGAGATTACTCGTGAGGTCGACGTCGACGTAGCAGTGGGAATGGGTGTGATGACACTTATAATTCCAAAGGATGTTGGCGCCCGCGTTCTTTACGAAAAGAATTGGGTCTCCCGTGTCACCTGCTCGGATG
This sequence comes from Ignavibacteriota bacterium, assembly GCA_003161755.1. The sequence continues at coordinate 1,212 of PMNP01000097.1, forward strand.
ACTTCGATGCATCGGGGGAGACAGAATTCGTGAGTAAGAATTATTCCACGGCAGAGGGGAAGATGAACATCCGAGTGGATTCCGGGGTGGGAAATGTAAGAATTGAGCGGGAGGAGTAAGTCAGGTCTACGGCAAAACGTTTCGGTTAACTGAAAACCCCTTGGGCTGAGCCAGAGGGGTTTTGTGTGTTCATGACGAGAGGCAGACCCGTCTGTGAAAAGCCGACTCAAGAGACCTCTCCGCCGCTTTGTGGTGGAGTCGATCACCACTAACTGTAGGCCGGGTCCACGCCGAACAGCGGCGTACAAGTCTCGACCCGGCTCTGCCGAGTTGCCGACTCTGGAGAGTCGGCCTANNCCCGTCTGTGAATAGCCGACTCAGGAGAGTCGGCCTACAGTTGTTGCAAAAAGCCGACTCGAGAGACCTGTCCATTCTGTGATCAGCCGACTTTACTGGGCAGGCTGCTCGTGCGTCAGGCAATGCAGCGTGCCGAATCCCAGGACAAGATCCACAGCGTGGATACCAATCACTGGTCGATCCCGGAATAACTCCGAAAGAATCCCGAGCGCGATGCGATCATGGGGATCGTTGAAGGTGGGAACAAGGACTCCAGCGTTCGNNAATGTAGAAATTGCCGTAACTTGCCGGCAACCGCATGCCGTCGAACCAGAGCGGAGTGGGCATCGGAAGTTCTATAACTGTTGGCCGCGACCCGTCTTCGAGCGTCACTTGCTGAAGCCGCTCACGGTTTTCTTCAAGCGGAGCGTAGTTCGCATCGTGCGGGTCCTTTTCACGGGCAAGAACAATCGTCCGTGGGTTAACGAACCGGCAAAAATCGTCGACGTGGCCATGCGTGTCATCCCCCGTCACACCTTTGCCCAACCAGACAATGTTCGTGACGCCAAGCCAGTTGCGCAGTGCCTCTTCCGTTTCTCCGCGCGAAAATCCTGGATTGCGCACTTGCACTTTCTGATCCAATAAACACTCTTCGGTAGTAAGAAGTGTGCCGCGACCGTTGGTGTCGATGGCTCCTCCTTCCAACACCACGTTACGCCCGTTGTGCTTCGGCGTAAATACTGGAAGGCCGAGAGCCGCTGCTGCACGCCGTCGAACGTGCACATCTTTCTTCCAATTCTCGTAACGGGCCCACGCGTTGAACCGGAAATCCACCACCGCAATCGGCTGCCCGCCGCCGTCGTGTCGGACAAAGATCGGACCTGAGTCCCTGGTCCAGCCGCGATCACACGGAACAACGAAGAACTCGATCCGCGATAGGTCGACTTTCACCTTCTTCAGCACGCGAAGGGCGGCGGCCTTGTGAGATTGTGAATTGACCAGGATGCGCACAATCTCTCCCGTAACAAGCTTCCTGACAATTTCCCCGTACACCCACGGGATCGTGGAAAACTTCCCAGGCCAGTCCGAAGTGTTGGCGGGCCAGTTCAGCCATGTGGCTTCATGCGGCTCCCACTCCGCGGCATGTCGGTACCCAATAGACAATGGCGTGGAACCTGAAGGAAGGGAAGATGAAGGAGGGTTCTTTCTCGTCATGCTTTGCCCAATGATGTGTCGTCCAGATATCTCCGGGTAATGCCGGTGTATGCGTCGATCCTCCGGTCACGGAGGAACGGCCAGTTTCGCCGTACTTCTTCCATGTGTTCAAGATTCACTTCACCAACAAGAATCTCTTCCTTGTTTGTCGAGCCTTCGGCAAGCACGATCCCCTGCGGGTCGCAGAGAAACGATGAACCCCAGAATTCTATTCCTGCTCCACCACCATCAGGAACCTCAAGTCCGATCCGGTTCACGGCACCAACATAGATGCCGTTGGCTATGGCATGACCCCGCTGCACCGTGCGCCATGCATCCCGCTGAGCATCTCCGAGCTCTGCTTTTTCGTCAGGATGCCATCCGATCGCTGTGGGGTAAAAAATTATCGAAGCCCCTTGCAGAGCCGTCAGTCGTGCTCCCTCGGGATACCATTGATCCCAGCAAAT
>PMNP01000120.1 GCA_003161755.1 Ignavibacteriota bacterium
GAAGACCCCGCCAACGGATTTCGCCCGTCCCCGGGACGGATTACCGATTTCCACATGCCGGGAGGTTTCGGTGTCCGCGTCGATACGCACGGCTACGCAGGATATGTCGTCCCTTCGTTCTACGATTCGCTGATCGCAAAGCTTGTGGTCTTTGCGCAGACACGCGAAGGTGCGATCAACAAGATGGCGTCCGCCCTCGACGAGTTTACCATCGGCGGAATCAAAACCACGATTCCGTTTCATCGTCAGGTCATGGGAGACCACCGCTTCCGGGCCGCAAAGTATGATACGAGCTTTCTTGAATCGTTTACGTTCGACGCCGGCAACAGCGCCGATTGAAGCGTGTCTGACCTGCACTCCTGAAAGGAATCGGCGATGAATTTTCCCGACAATCTGATGTACACGAAAGATCATGAATGGCTGCTTGTGAATGGCGACACTGGAACCGTCGGCATTACCGACCATGCCCAGGGGGAACTCGGCGATGTCGTTTTTGTCGAGCTCCCCGCAAAGGGAAAAGTGATGAAGCAGCATGACTCCTTTGGGACGATCGAGGCCGTCAAGGCAGTGTCGGATCTTTCTTCGCCCACAAGCGGGACGGTGACCGAGGTTAACGGTGCCCTCCAAGGAGCCCCGGAGCTCGTAAATAAAGACCCCTATGGGGCGGGGTGGATGGTGAAGATCAAATTAAGCAATCCCGCCGAAGCGTCGGGACTTCTCTCTTCTGCGGAGTATAAGGCGCTTATCGGGAAATAGCATTTCCAGCATAGGAATTACCATCAACGCCGGGCTTTGCTCCCGGCGTTTCTGTCTTGATGGTCTTCCCGCATGCTCGTGGCCGCTGACGCAAATACCCTCTTGACAAAGACCCTTCGGTCTTGTATATTGGAAACTATAAGTACCCGTAAAGTTTCCAAGGGGACGTTTCTTTCATGCCCGTTCGTTCTGACATAACCACCTCCAATCGGCGCATTCTCGAAGTCGCCCGTGAGCGCTTTTTTGCCGAAGGTTTCTCCTCAGTCACCATGGACGACCTGGCAGAAACCCTGGGAATGAGCAAAAAGACGCTGTATAAGTGTTATCCCTCAAAAGAAGCGCTCATCAATCGTCTTATGGAACACACGATGGCCGAGGCCCGGGGTACGCTCTCGGCCATCAAACGGAGCGACGGCGATTTTGTGGAAAAGATCGAATCTCTTCTCTCAGTCCTCGCATTCCATGCAGCACGCATTAGCCGGACCTTCATCCGTGACCTGCAACGCCATTCGCCCGAGCTTTGGCGGAAGATAGAAACATTCCGACAGGATCGCATAAAGGAGATATTCCTTCGTCTTATAACACAAGGGATCAAGGAGGGGTATGTCAACCCAAATCTTAACTCCCGAATCTTCTTCCATGCGTACATCGGCGCGATCAACAGTCTTGTGAACCCTTCGGTGCTATCCGTGGAGTCGTTTTCGGCTCAGGATGCAATAAAGGGAGTGCTCGAAATGTTCTTCAAAGGCGTCCTGACAGACGAAGGGCGGAGCAGACTTTCATCTCTTGAACATTCTCATCGTACTCACCATAAGTAGGGACCAGTATGCGTCGCATTGTCGTAGAGCTGTGTACGGGATTGCTCGTTCTCTTTTTGGCAGGCTGCGGGAACGAGCAGAAGAACACCANNGCCTCCGGGACAATCGAAGGGACTGATGTCAATGTGGGGATGGAAGTCGCCGGCCGTGTCACAAACGTGCTGGTGAACGAAGGAGCCCGGGTGAAGAAAGACGACACGCTGCTGGTCGTCGACAACTCCGAGTACCTTATTCAGCTTCGCGAGGCAGAGGCAAACCTTGCATCGTTTGAGGCGCAGTACAAACTTGCCGTCGAGGGCTCGCGTAAGGAGGATATCATTCAGGCAGAGGCGGCGTTCAAGACTGCCGAAGCCGATTATCGGCGAATGAAAGATCTCCTTCAGGCACAAACGGTCACCCAGAAACAATACGATGACTCCTACTCCCGATACATCGCTGCTCAGCAAACGTACGAAAAGCTCCGTACCGGCCTCCGGCCTGAAGAAATCGTGAATGCGCGCGTGCGGCGAGACTACGCGCAGGCACAGGTGGATCTGCTGAGAAAGAAAGTTCATGACTGCATTCTCATCTCACACTCCAGCGGCATCATCACTCTGCGCTCGATTGAGCCGGGAGAATTGGTCGCGGTCGGGACGGTCGTTCTGCGCATTACCTATCTCGATCGCGTCAACCTCATGATTTACCTCAACGAACAGGATCTGGGGCGTATTACCATCGGACAGACAGCCTCTGTGACCATCGATGCCTTCAACAACAGGAAATTCGATGGAAAGGTCGTGTACATCGCCCCATCGGCTGAGTTTACACCGAAGAACATCCAGACCAAGGACGAGCGGACAAAGCTCGTCTTTGGGGTGAAGGTGGAAGTGGAGAATCCTGATNNCTTAGAGTATGTAGTATGGAGAAAGATGAGGGGATTGGGAGAAAATGAGACTTGGAGACGGGATCTGGGATTATGCGTCGAGTAGGTAGTATGTAGTAAGTGGTAGGAAGAAAGATGATGAGGTTGTAACTCAATTGGGAATGGGGAACTGGGAACTAAGAATTGAGAATTGGATGTGACCTGATAGAAGAGAGCTGAGGGATGGAAACACTTATAAGCACGCACGACCTGACAAGAAAATTCGGCGAGTTGGTTGCTGTGAATGCCATATCGATCGACGTGCGTGAAGGCGAAATGTTCGGCCTCGTCGGCCCGGATGGGTCGGGCAAGACGACCCTCCTGCG
>PMNP01000219.1 GCA_003161755.1 Ignavibacteriota bacterium
CAGAAGCGCTTGCGGAGAAGGTGAGGGAACGAGTGCAGAACGCGTTGCAACTCAACGTGCCTGTGCTCGTGGAAGTGGGGATGGGGAAGAACTGGCTGGAGGCGCACTAGCATGGATGCAACGTTGTGCGATGGATATTCGTTCTCCACGCTTGCCTACTGCATCCGATTCTTCTTCAGTTCAAACCGATTATGCAGCCCAGCCTTTGACCTCAGCTATTCCCGGGGACATTTGCCTCAGCACCGCCTGTTGTCTGATCCGGTGCGTGTTTCTTCCACGGGAATCCCCCGTTGTTCCGGTTCAGGATGAGCGCCACGCCGAACAGGATAAGTGCAAGGGGCCACCAGTCGTGAACGAAATCGATCACTTCCCACCGATTGAAATATCCTTCTTCAGTGAGAAGCATCAGAATACCGATGCCAATCAGGATGCATCCCGGGATGGCAAGATGCCATCGGCGAGGAGCAGCAAAGAAGGTCATCAGGAATCCGGCCCCGGCCAGCGCCAGGATCGTTGCGGGGAGAAGATACTCAGGAATATACAGAAGGTCAGACAGCCTGAGCACTTCATAGATGCCAACGGCCGTCACAATCGTCCCAAAGAACATTCCTTCCCCATTACGCATGAAACCCAGAACGAGGCGGTAAATACCAAGGGCGGCAATTGCCGCCCAGAAGAGTATATGCCATTCAACATTGACAAAATGCATTTGCCTGAGCAGGAGCAGGGCACCAACAGCAATAAGCCCGGTGCCGATGAACATATGTCGTGAAAGTGATCGGAACATGGGTTCCTCCTGGATCAAGAGATAAGTTCAGGCAGTCTGTGCAAACGGCTGCGAAGCAGTCAAAAAGAGCGGTTCATTCGGAACAATGATCGCCATTGCAAGATACAGCAGGATCATGAACCCGAATGAAGCGGGCGCTGCCACGACAAACAAGAGTCGGATGATCGTTGGATCAACATTCAGGTAACTTGCCAATCCTCCGCATACGCCGAACAATTTCTTCTCACGGCGTGAACGATACAGCCGCAAGACAGGGTCTGCAGCGGGCGGCATGGTGTTGGCATGTTCAGCGGTCCCAGGGACCGCCTCAGGGGCACTTGGTTCACCGGTTGAATCGGCGTTGGCGCCATTCGTCAAACCCGCGCGACCGCCATAGAGGAACGCCACTCCGGCCATGATGAGCAGTGCCGGCAGGACATATTCCCAGGAAAACCCCCACCAACTGAGGTAATACGGAATATCGAGATTCCGGAGAAGCCAGAGCACGCCGATGACCACAAGAAGAATTCCCCAGAACTTCGCATTTGCTCCGGTTGAGCGTTCGCTGGCGGCATGCGAAAGAGGAAGCGGCGCGGGATCTTTCGGCATGATGATCATGGCAACAAGATACAGAAGGATCCCCGACCCGCCTATCAACGTCAGCAACACCCACGCAATGCGAATCAGCGTCACATCAAGTCCGAAGAACTTTGCAAGACCGCCGCACACACCGTCGATCATACGCTCGGAGCGCGATTTATACAGCCGCTTGGTCGTCATTGAATCCTCCGTTCCGGACGGGGAGAGTTGAGCAACCGTCCTCATTATATTCTACGCCCGAACCGGCGTGAAGTTACGCCGCTGGGCCCTGCCAAAAACAGCGAAAGCCCCTCTAGAGACGAAGGGCTTTCTGGAAAGCACATTGAAGTCGGCACATTACACTTCCATAATCTCTTTTTCCTTTTGCGCGAGCAGGCCGTCTATGTCCTTGATGTGCTTATCCGTCATCTTCTGCAGGTCGGTTTCACCCCGCTTGCGCTCATCCTCGGAAAAATGCTCTGCTTTCTCCGATTTCTTCAAATGCTCAATCGCATCGCGCCGGATGTTTCGGATGGCGATCTTGCCGTCTTCGCCGAATTTCTTGGTCTGCTTTACCAGCTCCCGGCGGCGTTCTTCGTTCAGTGTGGGGATGGGAACCCTGACCATCTGACTGTCTTTGATGGGATTCAGGCCAAGGTTGGCCGACTGTATGGCCTTCTGAATTGCATCCAGGACTCCTTTGTCATAAGGAGTGACTGTCAACGTATGGACATCGGAGACACCGACATTTGCAACCTGGCGCAATAGTGTTGGGGTGCCATAGTAATCGACTTTTACNNTTACCCCATCAAGCAGCGCCGTTGTGGCTTTCCCCGCACGAATCGCCGCGAGTTCCTGCCGCACGATCTCCAGCGCCTTACGCATCTTGTCTTCGGATTCCTTCAGGATTTCCTTGACCATGATGTCTCCCTTAGCTGTTCTAAATAGGTCGCTAGACAGTCTCTGTGACGGTCGTCCCTACCGGCTCGCCGAGAACACTGCGTCGGAGGTTGCCCGGGGTATTCATATTGAAGACGAGGATTGGCAGCTTATTCTCTTTGCAGAGAGTGATGGCAGTCATGTCCATCACCTTCAAGTCCTTTTCGATGACCTCGTGGTACGATAGCCGGTCGAATTTCGAAGCGTTCGCATCTTTTTCCGGATCGGCATTGTACACCCCATCGACCCTGGTTCCCTTCATGATCACGTCGGCTTCGATTTCCACCGCACGGAGGGCAGCGGCTGTATCGGTGGTAAAGTACGGATTGCCTGTTCCTGCACCAAAGATGACGACACGGTTTTTTTCCAAATGGCGGATGGCACGCCTGCGAATGAAGGGCTCTGCAATGACATCCATCCGTATTGCCGACATGAGCCGCGTGACCATTTCCTCCCCTTCCAGCGCACTTTGCAATGCCATGGCATTGATGAGTGTCGCAAGCATTCCCATGTGGTCACCGGTCACCTTGTCGATTCCGGTTGACGAGTTCTCCACGCCACGGAAGATATTCCCGCCGCCAATGACGATCCCGACCTGAACGCCAAGATCTGTCACTGCCTTCACCTCAACAGCATACTCCTTGAGCACCAAGGGGTCAATCCCGAAATGCTTTTTCCCCATGAGCGCTTCGCCGCTGAGTTTGAGAAGGATCCGGCTGTACACAGGCTTTGGCATCGCTACGCTTCTTCCTCGCCAAGGTGATAGCGCACAAATTGCTGCACTCTTACCCCCGGCCCGGTTTCCACAAGAACGTCTTTGATGGTCTTTCCCGAGTCCTTGATGAAGAGTTGCTCACCCAAGACAACTTCGGCATAGAATTTCTCGAGTTTGCCGAGGGCGATCTTCGGAAGAATGGCGTCGGGTTTCCCCTCGTTTTTCGCCTGAGTCTTGTAGATATCCAGTTCCCGATCGACGACTTCTTTTGAGATATCTTCGCGTTTAACCACCATCGGGTTCATCGCAGCGATCTGCATTGCGACATCACGGCCGATGCCAGCCGCCGCTTGTTCCCTGGTGACGCCAATGGATTCCACGAGCACGCCGATTTTGCTTCCCATGTGCGTATAGTTGCTCAGGAATCCCTCGGCGGATTGGATAATCTTGAACCGGCGCACGTCGATCTTTTCCCCCACCTTGGCCAGAAGGTCGTTCTGCAATGCGGAGAGTGACTTGCCGTCGGACGAATTGGCCGACATGAGCGCCTCNNAACAGTCTTGGCGAAGGCAACGAAATCATCTCCGCGGCCGACAAAATCCGTTTCGCAGTTGACTTCAAGAATGACGCCGGTTTTGCCATCCACGCTCACCTGCGTCACGATGATCCCTTCTTTTGCGGCGCGGTCGGCCCGCTTGGCAGCAATAGCAGCTCCCTTTTTGCGGAGAAATTCCACCGCGGAATCCATATTGCCGCCCGTTTCCGTCAGCGCTTTTTGACAGTCCATCATACCAGCCCCGGTCTTATCCCGGAGTTTCTTGATCATTTCAGTGGTAATTGCCATAGCCATCCGTCTGTCGTCAATCGTGATCGATGAGTTCTTCCGTGCCGCTCTTACGCGGAGGCATCCTTGCCACGGTTTTCTGCCTCAGCGGCAGCTTCTGCCTTNNACCTGAACGGACTTGATCGCATCATCATTCGCAGGAATAACGTAGTCCACCTCGTCCGGATCGCAATTCGTATCGACAATTGCGAACACGGGAATATTCAATCGCCGGGCTTCCTTTACTGCAATGGATTCCTTCTTTGTGTCCACCACGAACAACGCGCCCGGGAGGCGTGACATTTCGACAACGCCCGAGAGCACGTTGTTCAGCTTTTCCCGCTCGCGCTGAAGAGTGAGAACTTCCTTTTTGGTCAGCTTCTCAAACGTTCCATCATTCTCCATCTTGTCGATGTTCGTAAGGCGCTTTACGCTCTTCCGAATAGTGGTGAAATTCGTCAGGCAGCCGCCCAGCCATCGTTCGCTGACGTAGAACTGTCCGGCCCGTGTTGCTTCTTCCCGGATGACATCCTTTGCCTGTTTCTTGGTGCCAACGAACAGCACGCGTTTTCCATCGGCGACGATATTGCCGAGGGAGTTGCAGGCTTCGTCCAGCAGCATGCTGGTCTTGACGAGATCGATGATATGGATTCCATTGCGTTCCATGAAAATGTACGGGCGCATTTTGGGATTCCAACGGCGGGTAAGGTGACCGAAATGACAACCGGCGGCTAGAAGTTCGGAGACTTCGGCGCGAGGCATGGGTGTTCCTGTCTGTGAGTTGATCGTCTACTCCCTTCATCTTGAACCGCCATCCCGCTTGAAGCGGAACACTCACGGTCCAATCCGGAAGTATGGTGATTTCTGGTTTGTCGCAACGGCGATGCCGGCGCCAACATCCGCCGGCATCGTCTTGCGCAAACCAGAGAGTTTTCCTTGCGCTGTCAGCGCTTGGAGAATTGGAATCGTTTACGGGCTTTCTTTTGGCCGTATTTCTTGCGCTCAACCATTCGCGGGTCGCGGGTCATAAGTCCAGCTGCCCGAAGTGGAGCGCGGTAGTCTTCACTTAATGCCACAAGCGCACGCGCAATGCTCAGGCTTGCCGCTCCGGCCTGTCCGGTGGTTCCTCCCCCTTCAACACTGATCCGGATATGNNGGTCGTGTCACGCTCTGTCTCAGAGTCTCTATCGGGAAGTATTTTTCGAGCGGACGCTTGTTGATGACAATCGACCCTGTGCCAGGATTGAGCAACACCCGGGCGACTGCGGTTTTCCTTCGGCCAACTTTGACTGTGCTGTGTGCTGGCATACCTTACGTTGACTCCTGCCTCTATGTTGAGGAAACTTTGAACGCTTCAGGGCGCTGGGCGGCATGAGGATGATCCGTCCCACCATACACCTTTAGCTTCCTGATAATCTGACTTCCCAGGCGATTGTGCGGCAGCATCCCGCGGACGGCGTGTTCGATGACCCGTGCCGGGTGCTTGCGCAGAACGTCCTGGAACCGTTCGAAGGTTGCGCCGCCCGGATACCCCGTGTAATGGAAATATTCCTTCAGCTCGGTGCGCTTGCCGGTCACTTTGATCTTCGACGCATTCACCACAATAACAAAGTCGCCAAGATCGGCATTGGGCGTAAACATGGGCTTGTGCTTCCCGCGCAANNCCTTCGGCATCAATAAGATGCCATTTCTGCTCCGTGTCGGTCTCTTTGAAAAAACGTGTCGCCTTGTCCACAACGTACTCCTGCTTGAGATTGAATCGCGAGGTCTAAGAAGCTAGTAAATTTAACAAACATCGTCGAAAGAGTCAAGCGAAAACCCGAGGTTTTCCTCTCTTCCTCCCTTTTTTGAGCCTCTTTGATGGGAATAAGCGAGGGTATGCCTGGCTACCAGCAGGAGGACAGTTCAGCGGACTTTGGCTCCATTCCACAGCGGAAACTGATCATGGGACACTGCCAGGCTTCTCTTGCAGCACAGAGGCGTGATAGGAGCTCCTCACCAGCGGACCCGATTCCACATGCCTGAAGCCGATCTTCCTCCCTTGTTCCTTGTACAGAGCAAATTCATCAGGGTGAACGTATCGCTGAACAGGAAGGTGATTCTTTGTCGGCTGAAGGTACTGGCCCACCGTGAGGATTTCGCAACCATGAACGCAGAGATCATTCATCACTCCCAACACTTCATCATAGTGCT
>PMNP01000156.1:0-1505 GCA_003161755.1 Ignavibacteriota bacterium
GTGCAGCACCGGTTTGTCGGTCCACTCACTCTGATAGAGGTAGAATGCGTCTTTGGGAAACCCTGCCAGATCCAAGATGCCAAAATACGAACTTCGCGCAGGCCAACTGTACGGCGTTGGTTCTCCAAGGTAGTCGAATCCTGTCCAGATAAAGAGTCCGGAAAGGAAGTCATGCGCCTTCATCAGCCGCCAAGTTTCCTCATGTGTTGATCCCCAGGGTGTACTGCAGTTATCATACGACGAACAGGAGAGATCGGCATTGCCTGATTTTAGCGGCACATCCCAACGTGATGGCCACCTCCTGATGCTGTCGGAGGGCATGTCGTAGCTTCCGCGGGATTCAAGAGCGGAAACTGCTTCCGAGCCGACGAAGGGTTTCCCGGGATACGTCTTTGGGAAATCAAGATAGCTGCCCTGACCGTAGCTGTACCCGATGACATCAAGCGCCCCGGATGCGATGATGGGGTTGGACGGCGTGGTCTTGTTGCAATTGGAGGTGATGGGACGTGTCACATCCAGCTGCCGAATCAATCCCGTCAGTTCCTTTGCAATCGTTGCGCCGCTGCTGCTGTCTTCCGGGCTCCACTGCTCGGAAATTTCATTTCCTATGCTCCAAATGACGATGCTGGGATGGTTGCGATCGCGCAGCACCATGTCATCGAGATCGCGTTTATGCCAGGCATCCCAATCGAGCGAGTAGTCGAACTTCGTCTTCCCTTTCTTCCACATATCGAATGCTTCGTCCATGACGACGAAACCCATTCGGTCGCAGAGATCGAGGAGCTCCGGCGCCGGAGGATTGTGTGATGTACGGATACCATTGCATCCCATGGACTTCAGGAGCTCCAGTTGGCGTTCCAGCCCTCGCGTATTGATTGCGGCGCCCAGGCAGCCAAGGTCATGGTGATTACAGACTCCCTTGATCTTCACCTGTGCTCCGTTCAAAAGGAAGCCCTTGTCAACGTCGAATTTGATCGAACGGATGCCAAACGGCGTGGCATATTCGTCGGATGTTTTGCCATCGCTCTCCACGGTGGTGACAGCTGTGTACATGTGGGGACTGGAGAGATTCCACAGAACAGGGTTCGATACTGTTGTCCGCTGCTCAACGCGGCAAAGGGAGTCCTTCGGGACAACACACTCGGTGCGGACGGTTCCGACACTTTTCTGATTGGCATCAAGAATCGTTGTTGTAAGAACCGCTTTCTGCTCGCGATCGAACGCATTCCTGATTGTGGATTGGATCGCCACNNATGTTCTTTGATTTCCGGGGTTGTGACATACGTTCCCCAGTGGTCAACGCACAGTTTGCCGGTTGTTACCAGCCAGACGTTCCGATAAATCCCCGATCCGCTATACCAGCGGGAATTGGGTTGTTGTGAGTTGTCGACCTTGACCGCTATAACATTTGGGCCGCCGCCGTACACAAGGAAAGGGGTGAGTTCATAGCGGAACGATGAATAGCCATAGGGGCGCTTCCCAAGGTATTGACCGTTGATCCACAC
>PMNP01000156.1:1510-11343 GCA_003161755.1 Ignavibacteriota bacterium
CCGTGGGCAACATCGCAACGGACAAATTTCCACCCCTTGCAGAAGTTCTCAGTCGTCCTCACCGCAGAGGACTTCGCGGCATTGGCAAATTGTGTCAAGATGAAAGGTGAAGCCAGCAGCAGAATCAGTGCGAGGATGGTTCTTGTGGTTCGCATGGGTTCCATTCCTGTTGTAGTTGAGAAAAATCCTGTCACTATCTAATCTTCATTCTACGATTCTCGTAGATCGCAGGTTACGAAGCATGATCACATTCTTGTCAGGTTGTTTGCCACTGCTGTCAGTGCCCCGTGGAGCCCACCGCAACGATTTGCTGTGAGCCGTCATAGGTGATTTTGCGATCAGGCGGACGTGAAAAATCCGGGGCAGAGGCNNACACTATCTCAAACGTCCGCGTTAGCAGCATACCGGCAAATGTTCCCTCGCGGGCACCGATTGTCAGCGTCTGATGAGCATCATCATACGACAACGGTATCGAGGCGTACCTTCCCTGCTCATAATTGTAATTGGTCCCCTCATCCTCATAAAGAGTGAAGGAACAGTCTCTCCCTGTGAATACGTACAATCGGATGGGGTCTGCTGCCTTTTCGCCAGTGTACTGAAGATCTGGCCCGACGGGAACAATGGATCCCGCTCTGACAAAGATCGGCATTTCGGTGTAAGGAGCTTCGGCGGTGATCACTTGTCCCCCTGCAAGGAACTTGCCTGAATGGAAATCATACCAGCCGGATCCGGCCGGGNNAGGATTAATCAAGAACGCAGGTCCAAACATGTACTGGTCATTGATTGCCAGGACTTTCGGGTCGGATGCGAAATCCATGACCAGCCCGCGCATGATGGTGTAATCGTTCCGCGTGACCATCCCTGCCAGAGAATAGATGTACGGCATCAACCTGTAGCGAAGCTTGTCATAGGCAAGCATCGACTGAAAGGCCGGATGATCGGAAGGAGCGACATTGAACATTTCGCGATAGGGGAGTTGGCCATGAGATCTGAATATGGGGCAGAAGGCGCCAAACTGGAACCAGCGTGTCAATTGCTCGCGCCATTCCNNGCCGCCGATGTCCATAGACCAGTAAGGGATGCCGGAGAGACAGAAATTGCATCCCGACGAAATCTGTGCGTTGAGGTCATACCACCGTGCAGCAAGGTCACCACTCCATGTTGTCGCCGCATATCGCTGCAAGCCTGCAAAAGCCGACCGGGTGAGGATGTACACCCGTTGGTTGTTGTTTGCGCGCCGCTGACCTTCGTAAATGCCTTTCGCATTCATAAGCGAAAACGAGTTGAGATACCGGGAAGGAGAACCGAGTGCTGTTGGTCCCTGACGAAGAATGGTTTCTGTTCTGGAGAGACTTGATTGAATGTCGGGTTCAGAACAGTCGAGCCACCACGCATCGATTCCTTTCTTGAATAGCCGTTCGTTCACGAGCTGCCAGAACNNTATCATTGTAGGCGTCGTAGAAGGTTGATACATATCCCGGACCTACCCAGTCCTTTTGTTTTTTCTCCACGTTCCTCATATACAGCCAGCCATTGCGTTTGAATTCCTCGAAGTTCCCCGTGCCGGCATACATCTTTGGCCAGACGGAAATCATGATGTGTGCGTGGAGATCGTCGTGAAGGGTCTTCATCATCCCGCTGGGATCGGGATAGCGGGAAGGATCGAACTCCTGTTCTCCCCATTGGTCTTCCTTCCAGTAAAACCAATCCTGAACGATATTGTCGAGGGGGATCTGGCGTTGCCGGAATTCTCTGACTGTTGAGAGAATATCCTCCTGGGAGTTGTAATGTTCCCTCGATTGCCAGAACCCCATTGCCCAACGAGGCATCATCGGAGCCTTCCCCGTGATCTCCCGGTATCCGTGAATAACTTCATCAGCATTGGAGCCATGAACAACATAGTAGTCGATTTGGTCTGCAACTTCCGAGTAGAGCGAGAGGCGTCCGGAGTTCTCTTGCTTGTCCGGCCCGAGACACTGCAAACCGACATAGCCTCCTTCATGAATCCACTCGAGCTTGATGTGGTATTTCTTTCCTTCGGACATCTCGAGACGAGGGAAGTACGTCCAGGCGTTCCAATTCTGTCTCCACGCGTCGACCACGAGTGAGTCATTGATCCAGAGACGAACATATCCTGAGCTAAAAAGCCTGAATTTGTGAAGTCCCGGCTCCCTGCATTCGATCGACCCGCTCCACCGTACTGCGGCAATATGTTTTGCAAACCCGTCCGGAAACGCATCATGCACATCGACGTACTCGTGTTCAATCCGTGGTTCACTACGGGATGTGAATAATGTGTCAAATCTGGCATCGCGGAAGTATTCGGCGGAGAGGCTCCCTTCGGCTCCGTCCTTGTTGAAGAGACGAATTGGCGAAAGCGATTCGTACTCCCTAATGTCACCGAATTTCGTGTGAGAATTATTGTCCCAAAGAATGCCGTATCCCTTGTTCGAGACGAGAAAAGGAATTGATTCCACCATATTGTGCTGCCAGAGGTCCACATCATGTCCCTTGTAGTTCATGATGGAATTTTGATGACCTCCCAGTCCGCGAAATGCCTCATCAGAGGGTGAGTCAAAGATCTGCCGGATGTGAAATGTCTGTTCGCCGAGGACTACCGCTGGCTTGACGGATTTTCCCCCGCCCGGCGCTTCGCCGAGGAACTGGTGCCCCCGGGAATCGAGAAAGGTGAGTTCTCCGGTTTCTGTATGAACGCGGACCNNCCCAGCTGCCTTGTTCCTTTACCGACCATGGGACAGACTTCCACGTCGTCTGGTCAACCATCAGACTAGGGCGGAGGGAAAACGCAGTATCGGGCGAAGCGATCACCCTAATGATGTTTTCGGTGCAGACCTGGATCTTCAGCAGGGTGATGCCGGTCGGCGATGCTTTCGTCAACTTTGACAAAACCCCGTCTGCCTGCTTTTCGAATGCGGGTGAAGTATGGGCTGCGAGCAGTAGACCCAGGATGATGCACAGACTCTGCAAAAATCGGGAATTCANNGTGTTAATGCGGTAGTGTCACATTCCTCAATACTGCGCGGCGGGGTCCGGTTTGGATTCCGACCGTCCAATATACTAGTACAAAACGCCACTAACAAGTGCCCTGCGTTGTCGGATCCTGCGTATGTCAAGTCATGGGTGCCGAAAGGAACAGTGGGTTGTGACGATGCTGGAATGTGACGTGTGCAATTGTTCTTAAGGGCCAATTGTTCTAGAATGGACTGTTGAATTCGCCCCGGCAATCAACCAGGCATTGCTCGAAACCGAGCGCAACTCTTCTCTCTGGTCTATGACCTTTATTGAAAATGCAGTCATCGGAATGTATCGGACAACCCCTTCCGGCGAGATTCTTGAAGCTAATTCCGCCCTGTGCCGCATGCTCGGCTACCCGTCGGTTGAAGATCTGAAGCGCCTTAACCTTGAACGTGGTGAATATCCACCTCGATACCTCCGATCAGAATTCAAAAAACGATTGGAAACGACTAATGTTATCACTGGGTTGGAATCACCCTGGGAGACGCGGGATGGCAGGGTAATAATCGTTCGTGAAAATGCCAGAGCAATTCGTGACGGCAATGGCGAGGTGATGTATTTCGACGGGACCGCCGAAGATGTCACAGAGCGCGCCATGGCTGATGAAGAGTTGCGTGAGGCTGCGTTGAAATTTCAGATGGTGTTTGATAATGCAAACGATGGGATTAGCATCTTTGAGGAGATGCCGGATCTTGAACAGCGACGGCTCGTGGATTGCAATGCGCGCTATGCCGAAATGGCGGGAAGGAGCAGAGAAGAATTGTTGCGGGTTGGGGTGACCAGGGACATCTCAAAACAACTGACCTCACCCGATTGGCCCGCAATACGGAAAGGCGTGCCTTGGCATGGAACGTTTAGCTGGATCAGACCCGACGGCAAAGAGAATATTGTCGAGTATACTGCGATCACAGCCATTATGCGCGGCAAAAAGTACACGATTGGCATCGACCGCGACGTGACTGAACGCATGCGTGTCGAAGGGGTCATTCGTGCCTCATTGCACGAAAAGGAGATTCTTTTACGGGAGGTCCATCACAGAGTGAAGAACAACCTTCAGGTTGTGTCAAGCCTGTTGAGCCTTCAAGCGCGCAGCATCGAGGATGAGAAGTCAAAAGGATTCTTCCGCGAAAGTATGGAGCGCATTCGGGTCATGGCCCTGGTCCATGAGCGGCTCTACAAATCTGAAAGTCTGGCGGCAATCGACTTTGGCGAGTACCTGGAATCCGTTACGGCAGACCTCGTGCGAGCAACTTCACTTGAAGGAGTCNNATGAAGTCCGGCTTGGGATAAACACTGCCGTGCCCTGTGGCCTGATTGTCAATGAGTTGTTGAGTAATGCCTTTACCCATGCGTTTCCTGGGAGGAAGGATGGATTCATCAGAGTAAGGCTTCGCAGAGTCAGTGAAGGAAAACTCGCACTGAGTGTCGAAGATGACGGGATTGGATTTCCTGAGGGCAAGACTCTACACGATCTGACATCGATGGGGATGACGGTCGTGACTTCTCTTGTCGACCAGATCTCTGGGACCATAGAACTGCAAAAGGTGGCTGGAACAAAGTTCGTGATTGAGTTTCCGGGGTGAATGGNNCGGGGAGCATAGAAGATGATCGCGACGCCCACAAGCGCCACAACTGCGCCAACAATATCATAGCGATCTGGCATGACCTGGTCGACCTTCCAGCCCCAGAGGAGAGACATAACGATGAAAACTCCGCCGTAGGTTGCATACACCCTTCCAAAGTTCGCCGTTTGGAGTGCCGCAATGACTCCATAGGCGGCGAGAACCACCCCTCCGAGAAGACCATACCAAACAGGTTTACCCTCTTTGAACCATAGCCACACAAGATATCCTCCGCCAATTTCACAACAGCCCGCAAGTATGAAGACTAGTATTGACCTGAGTATCGGCATGGGTGGATTCCTTGACATGATTGGATGCTGAGAGCGTGGTGCAGATCACGCGATCGCCGAAATGGCTTCATGGGGAGTTTATGGGATCTCTTTCCAACGCCCAACCGTATCCTATGCCTGATGCCGTGAGGATGTATCTCGGACTTTGCGGGTCATCTTCAAGTTTCCTGCGTAGATGACCAATGTACACGCGAAGATACTCGTTTTCCTCAGTGAACCCGGCTCCCCAGATTTGCGTGAGAATGTACCTGTGAGTGAGCACCTTGCCGGCATTCCGAAGTAACAGCAGAAGAAGCGCGAACTCGGTGGAGGTCAATTGCACCTCGTCACTTCCCTTCCAAACGGCTTTCCGCTGAAGATCGACTGACAGTGTGCCGATGGAGAACCTGCTCTCTTCCTCTTCCCTGTGGCGGCGCAGAGCAGCGCGAGACCTTGCGAGCAACTCTCGCACGCGGAGTGGCTTCACAATATAATCGTCCGCTCCATTGTCCAAAAATCGGACTATATCCTGCTCATCTTCTCTTGCTGAAAGGACAATCAAGGGGGATTTGACACTTCGGTGAATCTTGTCGAGAACTGCACATGGGTCTCCCTTTAGAGTATCAAGGTCGAGAAGGATAAGATCAGGCCGGTCGGCTCTTACGCGGTCCAGACCTTCGCCAACCGATACAGCAAACAGAACGTCGAAACCGGAATGTTCGAAGACAATCTGGAGAAGTCGTCTGTCCTGTTTTNNAATGTTTTCCTTCCTCAATGACAAGGACTATGGGGTTGTTGGTCTTGGTCATGGCATAGTGGATTTCAAATCGTCCCCGCGAAATCACGTTTGTTGCCGGCTAATGACTGTGCGCGTGCAATGCCTGAAGTATGAAACCAACGATGATCAGGACAAGAATCATGAAGCCGGCCGTGGCAAACGGCGCCAGAAATGGCGAGCGAGTATAGGGGGTGGCCGTTGTTGCGCCAGTCATCCGATCGAGTTGCGATATATCGATTGTACTAAGGTGGTCAAGATCGCCGATCAGTCCATGCATATCATCGTAACGATCTTTGGGCTTGCGCTGGAGACATCGAGCGACAACGGTCGCCAGCTGCGGGGAAACATCGTTGCGCTCACGATCAAGCCGTGGAATGCGGGCGTGAAGATGCTGTGCCACCACCGCCATCGTGGTGTCTCCGTGGAACGGAACATCGCCTGTCACCATCTCAAAGAACATGATTCCAAGGGAGTACACGTCCGAACGGCGATCACCCCGATGACCTTCAATTTGTTCGGGTGACATGTATTCCGGCGTCCCGGCAGCACCGCTGAAGTTAGCGTACGTCATGCGATGATTCTGGTTGCTCAGCGCCAGTCCGAAATCCAGAAGGATGGGCTGTCCCTCCGCGGTGATGAGAACGTTGTCCGGTTTCACATCGCGATGGACAATCCCATGATCGTGACAGTAGGCAAGCCCGTCGGCGATCCTGCGGACAAGCTGGACGGCTTCATCGGGGGGGATCGGTCCTGTCCTCTCGAGGCGATCCCTCAATGATTCTCCTTTGATGAACTCCGTGACCAGGAATGGCATGCCTTTAAAGCGTCCCGATGTTACCCCTTTTTGCAGGGCCGGGTGATCAAGGATGCTCATCACATCAAGCTCTCGCTGAAACCGCTCGTAGTACGCCGGGTCACCGATGAACATGACGTCGGGAATCTTTAGCGCGACTTCCCTGGAGTGAATAAGGTCATACGCGTTGTACACGTCGCCCATTCCACCGCGAGCAATGTGGTTCCTAATCTGGAAATGATCAAACTGGTCACCGATCTGAAGCATCCTGAAACCTCTTGAGGTCATTCGTTCAACATGTGTTGGTCACATTAAGGACCATTACCCTCCGAAGGGAATCGGGCCAAGATGTTCCGCCAGCGGACCGAGTGCAGCGGCTGGCAGGAACAGCAGTGCGCCGATGATCAAGACTGTCCCAAGAAGTAAAAAACCGAACGTTGCAGTATCATCGCGCAATGTTCCTATGCCGAAGGGAGCCGACTTTTTCGCTCCAAGGTACGCGGCCATCGCAATCGGTGCAATGATGGGGAGGAACCGGCTCACAATAATAACGAGGCCGGTTGCAATATCCCATGGAGTGGCTTCTGGCGATGGCGTGGGATTATCAGCAAATCCATTGGTCACGCCCAATCCGTCAAATGCGGACCCGTTGTTGGCCGAAGCCGAGGAGAACTGATAGAGGATCTGCGAGAATCCATGTGCACCGGGGTTGCTTTCTGCCTTGATTCCCCAGTCTGTCGCAGAAAAAAGCCCCGTAGGGAAAAGGATCATCAGCGGATGAACCAACAGGGCGATAAGCGCAAGTTTCGCCTCACGGCCGCCAATCTTCTTTCCAAGATATTCGGGCGTTCTCCCCACCATCATTCCGGCAACAAAAATCCCTATGATGATGTAGAGCAGCATGTTGATCATCCCTACACCCTTTCCACCGAAGATGCAGTTCAGCCACATGCCGACCATCGGTGAGAGGGCCGCAAGGGGATTAAGGCTGTCATGCTCGGCGTTGACAGCGCCGTCAGTCACATCGACTGTCAATGCCGCAAAGGTCGCGCCAGCGGATGTTCCGAACCGCATCTCCTTCCCTTCAAGGTTTCCGAGATGTTGGTCAACCGGCAGCGGGGCAATAGCAGGCGCAGTCACAACGCGCTTTCCACCGGAGGCAGTTGCACTTGGAATTTCGAACGTCTGTGCTGAGGTGGTGCCGGCGAATCCCGGATTCGGATTCAGCGTATCAAAATAGACTGCCCACACTACCGTTGCAATCATTAAGACCATCATCACGGCAAAGATCACATAACCATGCCGGGGCCGCTTGAGCATCCTTCCAAACATCAAGACCAGGCCGAAGGGAAACAGCATCATGGCCACGCATGAGAGAAAATTCGTCAGTGCAGTGGGGTTTTCGTAGGGGTGAGCGGAATTCATGCCGAAAAACCCGCCGCCATTTGTACCCAACTGCTTCATCGGGACAAATGCAGCCAATGGTCCTACAACGATCGATTGCTGTTTCGCTTCTCCTTTGTCTGTCGTCCCCATGGAGCCCTTTTCAAGCGTCGATACTTGGACGGAACTCTGGAACGTCATAGGGCTCCCTTGCTGCACGAAAACGATTCCCAGAATGAACGCTAGGGGAAGGAACATGTAGACCACGACGCGCCACATGTCTACGAAGAAATTGCCGAGGTGTGCGTCGCTCCGCAATGCCCTGATGATTGCGACAAGCCCACAAAAGCCGATGGAGGCCGATAGAAAAAAATTGGTCAGACCAAAAAAGATCTGGCTGAAATTGGAGAAATGCTGATCTCCCGAATAGTGCTGGAGGTCGGTATTCGTCATGAATGAAACGACGCTGTGAAAGATTGTCGTTGGCGCCAACATCCCCTTCCCATCCCCATTCAGTGGCATCCACGGCTGTACCGTGAGAACCAGGAATCCGAAGATGAACAACACGGTATTAAAGAGGAGCATGGATCCCACATATTGCTTCCAATTCTGCGGTCCGCTGTTCAGGCGCCGCTCAAACCAGCGCAGCATTCGCGGCGAGGAGTACTTCCCGTCCATAATCCACGAGAGATAGCGACTTAAAGGAATCGCCAGAATCGATGTGGCAACCAGGATTGCAATGGGAAGAGACCAGACGTTCATCGGATTTTCCTATTTCCTTCCTGAGAATGCTTCGCAATCGTGCACAGTGCCATAGAATTCAAATGCTCTTGATGAATACTCGCGCGCGGCACAAGTTGATGAACCGCATCACGATGGTACACCGTACCGGTTTCTCAGCTCCAGATTGACCTCCAGCACATTGATCAGCTTTTCGCCTGCGAGTCCGTCAAATGGGGCGAAGGCTTTTTCGTTGAGGAGTCTTTCGATTTCCGCGCGAAGGGCACTAGAGTCACGTTTGGTGTCAGCAGCCCATTTCGTGGCGACGCGGTCAAGCTGAAACTCCGCGTTCTGGAGCGTGATATGCGGATCAAGCCCTGAGCCGGAAGTGGTCAGCATATCGCCAGGAACCTCCTGCAAATCAGCATCCGCGTGATCTTGCCGCCACATGTCAAAGAAGATGGATTGAATATCTGTGCCGGCAGTGATCGGTTCAATGGCGACTGTGGTCTTGCCTGTCGAATCTGCGTGCGTGACCGGCGAGGGGAATTTCCCGGGGTGTTCTGTCGAGAACGAGCCGAAGAAAACTATCGCCAGATCGGTGGCTTGAGGCTGTGGAATCGTGGGATTGTCTTTTATGAATTGTGCGACAACTGCAGTGTGATTCTTGGCCCACTCGCTGACATACAGGGTATGCACGGAGTCTGTTGCGACCCAGGCCGAGGCGAGACTATTATGGGCACTGGCCCATTGCTGGACGATGGAAGGATTTCTCTGATAACGATCGCGCTGAAACCAGGCTTCGATATCAGGCGCAACAAGCTGTCCGGCCTTCGGCCCGCTTTTGTATCTGACGATTGGGCCAAGCGTTGTGGCAACCCTGTTCCGCAGAGCGTAATTCGATGCTGCAAGCGCGGACGACGATGATGCAGATGCATTAAACGCCGCCGCCGATGGACGGGGCTGGAAATATTCGTCCTTGCTGAACGGCTGAGCGATAAGGAGAGAGCCTACCGGCGTACCGTCTGGACCTTTGACGATGCTGCCGTTCGCTTGGAACGGGAAGACTGTCTGCCCGACCACCCACAGAGAGAGCGGGTAGACGATGCAGCAAATGACAACGGCAAACAGAAGTAACCAGAGGCTCTTGGAAATTGATTTCATCATGGTGATATCTCCCGTAGAAAGTCACAATTATGAAAGTAAGTGTAAACTCACCATCACGACATCGA
>PMNP01000305.1 GCA_003161755.1 Ignavibacteriota bacterium
GTTCCCCTTGACCGGGGTCCATGCGCAAACTCCTTGTATCTCTTGCCACAAGAACGGGGCGTTTGCCTCAACGTCCACAGTGTGCGTAAGCTGTCACCAGGCGGATTACAACACCACAACGAATCCGCCGCATGCTGCATCGCTGTTCCCAACGGATTGTCAAACATGTCATACCACTTCGGCGTGGATCCCGTCCACATTTAACCATACGCCGTATTTCCCCATTGCCGCGGGCTCGACTCATGCGCCCGGAACGTGGTCAACATGTGCAGATTGCCACACAGTGCAGACGAATTTCCTGACATTCTCTTGTATTACCTGCCATCAACATTCTCAGGCGTCCACGGACAATCAGCATCAGGGCGTAAGCGGTTACGTCTACGACAGCAATGCGTGTTATCGGTGTCATCCCACAGGGAGCAGCGGCTGATGAGCCCATGGAGAATTGCCGCAAGCGTTGCGGGGGTGCTCGTTCTCCTTCAAATATCCAACGCGCAGGCTTGCGCTGGTACTGACCAAGGCTCGGCGAAGGTTGTGTACATCTCGGCGTCGGCTGTCTACGTTGGAGCCGGCAGTTCCAGCGGCCTGTCGGTTGGCGATACCATTGAGGTAATCCACTCTTCAACAGAGCGGCTGTCCCTCGTGATCGTTGCTATATCCAGTTCTTCTTCTGCAGCACGCTATTCCGGCAGCATCGGCGCGCTTGCAGTCGGCGATTCTGTGACCCTTGGACACCATGGCGTCGAAGCTGTTTCGACAACAAAAGCTCCGGAGCCAGCAATCAAGGCGCCCGCTCCGACTGCCGTTCCTGTTTCCCCGTCCCCGGTTGGACAAGGTCTGCTTGCGAAGCCAGCACACAGTGCCGTCCGTGGGCGCGTTGCCGTCCAGTATGCCGGGGCCGGGATCATTGGGAAGAGAATGGATTATTCGCAGCCTTCCGTACTCTTGCGCTTGACAGTGCCGGACGTTGCGGACCAGCCGATGACCTTGAATGTGTACGGTAGAACCTACTTTGATGCCTCACCATCCTTCTCCCGGTATGGCGGCGGGTCGCGTCTGCGGTATCGTTTCTATGAGCTCTCCTTGTCGTCCCAAGGTGAATCGGAAGTCGGGTGGGATGTTGGGAGGATGACATCTCGCTACGTTGGCACTCTTGGGCAAACCGACGGGGGACAGGTGACTCTCCGTTCGGGATATCTGACCATGGGAGTACTCCTCGGTCTCCAGCCAGATTATCAGACATCGCATCCCGACCCGGACCAACAAAAAGCCGCACTGTTTGCGAATTTCAGATTCGGCGATTCCTATGCAGAGAGGGAAGAATTCACGTTGGCATACGGAAAGCAATTGCACAAGGGAAAGCTCGACCGGGATTTTCTGTCCATCCAAGGCATGTCGCAACTGGGACCAACCTTGTTTGTGTACGAGAATTCAGAATTTGATCTTCACGACATCACGAATGGGACGCGGCGTACCTCGTTTCATATGACCAATGCGTTTCTGACCGTATCATACCTTCCGGTTGAATGGCTCTCCGTGAGCAGCGGGTATGATGCGATGCGAAGCATCTATCTCTTTGATTCCATGCGTTCGATAGCAGACTCCCTCATCGATCGGGAAATCCGCCAGGGTTTCAGAACCGGCGTCACGTTTCGTCTCCCTGGCCGGATGATTGCGGCATTTAATGGATCGTTCCGGGCGAAGACGGAAAACACACGCGCTGCACATACGCTCGGCGGGACATTCCGTGTCTCGGAAATTGCCGAGCTTCCTATTGGATCGGGTTTGTCGTATTCGAAAATCTCGGGGTCCTATTCCACTGGTGACGACGTGACCTTTGACTCCGATTATTGGATCTCGCCATATGCTTCCGCCACAGTACGGGTGGATCAGTACGTGTTCCATCTCACCGGTCTACCCGACCGTTTCCGTACGACGACGCTGTCGGGATCGGTGAACATCCGATTCACGATGGGATGGTATGCTTTGGTAAGTCTCGATCAATTGTGGGACACAGTACAAAACAGCCAGCGCGTGTTCCTGGAAGCCGGGCTGCAATTCTAGTCCTCAGAGGCGTGTAAAGGCAAGAAGCATGGAACAGGGAGTGAGGAGGAATCGTTTCAAATAATGAGATGCCATGTCTGACGGATTCTTGACATTCCTTATCAGCTTCGTGATCATCGCCGCGGCGGTAATGCCGTACGTTCTTCTCGTGCGAGGGAGAGAACGCCGAGCCAGAGAGAAGATGGCCCAACTCGGATTGGACGAACAAAAGATGGGCGGGGCCTTGCACCCTCATATTGATGCGCTGGTGTGCATTGGGTGTGGTGCCTGCGTCACGGCCTGTCCGGAAGGCGATGTGCTGGCAGTGATTGACGGGAAGGCGTCGTTGGTTGACAGCGCACAATGTGTCGGCCATGGTCTCTGCGCCGATGCTTGTCCCGTGGGTGGGATTACCCTCTTGATGGGAGCGCCGGGGAAGGGTGCCAACCTGCCTGTCTTGTCCCAAACGTTTGAAACCACCGTGCCGGGAATTTTCATTGCCGGTGAACTGAGCGGCATGGGGCTCATCAAGAATGCCGTGATGCAGGGGACTGCTGTCGGCAAGGAAATCGCGAGACGAGTCCACAGTGAGGGACCCCGGCAATCGAATGCCTCTCTGGATGTTGCCGTCATAGGAGCAGGGCCCGCAGGTCTTGCTGTGGCTCTGTCGGCAATGGGTGACGGGCTGCGATACATTGTTCTCGAGCAAGGCGATGCCGGGGGAACCATCCTCCATTATCCCCGGAGGAAAATCGTGATGACTGCGCCCGTGGAACTACCTGTCTGGGGGCCGCTGAAATTCAGAGAGACGACAAAGGAGAATCTCCTCGCGGTATGGAAAGAGATAGTGCAGAAGACGGGACTGGAAGTACACAATCGCGAAAAGGTCACCGGGGTCACCAAAGAGGGAGAGTTCTACCGTGTGGTGACCGACAAGGGGACGTATGCAGCCCGATATATTGTCCTTGCCCTGGGACGGAGGGGAACGCCGAGGACGCTGGGTGTTCCTGGAGAAGATCTTCCAAAGGTGATGTACCAGCTCATTGATGCGTCGACTTATCGCGACACGCATGTGCTTGTGGTAGGAGGTGGCGATTCTGCTGTGGAAGCGGCTGTTGGTCTTGCAGTTCAGAAATCAAACAACGTCACGCTCTCGTATCGGAAACCCGAATTCACCCGCATCAAGGCGAGGAACGAGGAGCACGTGCGGTATTATCAGAAGAAGGGGATAATCCGGGTGGTGATGAGTTCCACAGTGGCGGAGATCCGGGAGCGCGAGGTGATCCTCCGGACGCCGGAAGGGATGGAGCAGCTTCGCAACGATGTGGTGTTCGTGTTTGCGGGAGGAGAGCTGCCGTTCGAGTTTCTGAAGAATGTGGGAATTGAGTTTCAGCAGCAGGCAGTAGCGTAGAAGATGCAACGAGGAGGAAGTGTACGTAGACGGTAGGCAGGAAGAATAAGAGACTCCTTGTGATGCGCAACTCAGGATCTGATAAATCGGATCCATAGAATTTCTCTTCAGGGATTGTGTGAGGGGGCGGGCAGTTTCATCTGGCGCGTATGGTGGCACACCCCCTCGGCTCCCGATTCCAATTCCCCCACATCTCCCCCATCTTTAAATCTCTCACATCCTCCCAGCTTGACCATCAACCGCTTTCTCGGTATTATTTCCTTCATGGAGATGGTCAGGGTTGCCTCGAAAAGGCCATAATCCGGGTTTCGGGCACCAATAAGCGTGGAATACGAATGAGCACATTCACTCTTGTCAGCGACATGAAACCAAGCGGCGACCAACCCGAGGCGATCCGCCAGCTGACGGAAGGTGTGCTCCGCGGGGACAAGTACCAGACGCTTCTCGGCGTCACGGGGAGCGGAAAGACGTTTACCGTCTCCAACGTGATTAGCGCCATCGACAAGCCCGTACTGGTGTTGTCGCATAACAAGACCCTTGCTGCGCAGCTCTACGCGGAGTTCAAGAGGTTCTTCCCCCATGATCGGGTTGAGTTCTTCATCTCCTATTACGACTATTACCAG
>PMNP01000116.1 GCA_003161755.1 Ignavibacteriota bacterium
CCAGTGTCTCGTGGGAGTGGATGACGAGGTGGGCAATGGCGGGTCGGTCGTCTTCTCGGTATCGACCGATGGAAGTAGCAGGTTCAACAGCGGCGTGGTGACCGGTACAAGCGCTTCACAGGCAATCGATCTTGATGTCACTGGCGTGAACCTTCTGACACTGTCGGTGGAGGACGGGGGAGACGGAACAACCCTGGATCACGCAGATTGGGCAGGCGCAAGGGTCATACGCAACGTTACTGGCGATACCCTTGCTCCGTCCAAACCGGCAAATGTGTCGGCCAGTGTGATTCTGCCGCTGCAACAAGTCAGAGTGACCTGGTCTCATTCAGCGGATAACGTTGGAGTCGCAGGCTACCAACTCTATCGCAATGACGGGGCAACAGCATCAACTTCGGATACCTTCTTTGTCTTTACCAACTCACTCTGGAATACTCACTACTCGTTCACCGTGCGCGCAGAAGATGCAGTTGGAAATATGTCGGTTTCCAGTGACTCTACCGGGGCAACGACCGGCAATGCCCCGACCGATGTCTATCTCAGCGACATTCCCTGGGTGTCCGCCACTACCGGCTGGGAGACTGTGCAGCTCGATAAGAGCATTGACGGCCACCAGCTTACCCTTAACGGATTGAAGTACAGAAAGGGGATTGGGACGCATGCCAATAGCGAAATTGTGTATTTTCTTGCTAAAAGTTTTACCAGGTTTAACAGCTACATCGGTGTGGATGATGAGGTCACGGCCACCGGAACAATTGTGTTTTCGGTATATGCCGATGGCGTCAAGAAATTCGACAGCGGAGTTATGACGCCCTTGAGTGCCACGCAGTACGTTGATGTCGACATTACGGGTGCAGATACCCTGCGAATGTTGGTCGGAGACGCCGGGGACGGGAACGCCTATGACCATGCGGATTGGGCAGGAGCGATCATCCATAACGTCATAACAGGAGTCGCAAACTCCGGCAATCCAAGGCCGCTCACGTATGCATTGGGAGACAATTTCCCAAACCCCTTCAACCCCACGACAGTTATCTCTTATGTCCTCCGCGAGAGGTCGAAGATTCGCATCTGGGTGTATGATGTTCTCGGGAGAGAGGTGCAGGTGCTCGTGGACGGGATTCAGGATGCCGGGACCCGGACGGTCGAATTTCACGCTGCAACTCTGGCAACAGGGGTCTATTTCTACCGGATGACTGTAACAAGCATTGATCATCCTGGCCCTGTCTTTACACAGACGAAGAAGATGATTCTCTCGAAGTAGGATCATGGTATACTCGCCAACGATGAGCATAGAGCAATGAAAAGAACTATCGGCCTGCTATGGATTGCTGTTTGCCTGTTGCGCGTCCCGGTGTTTTCGTCCCCGCCACTGTCGGGATCGTTCAGCGTGAAAGATTATGGCGCGAGTGGTGACGGAAAAACTTCAGATACACGGGCAATCAACAAGGCCATTGGCGCCGCGGCTTTGGCAGGCGGGGG
Source organism: Ignavibacteriota bacterium (assembly GCA_003161755.1). The sequence goes on from PMNP01000116.1 coordinate 1,483, forward strand.
AACCGTGTACTTTGCTGCTGGAGACTATGTGTCAGGATCCATTCAACTGAAAAGTCACATCACGCTCTATCTTGAACATGGCGCGAGAATCATTGCCGTTGCCGAACATCCAGAAACCAACTATGACCAGGCGGAGCCGAGCGTCAACACCACGTTCCAGGATTTTGGCCATAGTCATTGGCATAATGCACTGATCTGGGGGGACAGCCTTCATGATGTTGCAATTCTTGGACAAGGTGAAATCTATGGAAAAGGACTGGTGAAGGATTGGGAGAAGGATGGGAAGACGGCCGACAAAGCCATAAGCCTCTATCGCTGCCGCAACGTCATCATCAGGGATATTGCAATTTCTCACGGGGGATGGTTCGCGATTCTGACGACAGGTGTCGATAACCTTACCATTGACAATTTGAGAGTTGATACCAATAGAGATGGAATCGATATCGACTGTTGCAGAAACGTGGTCGTATCAAACTGCATGATCAATTCACCGTATGATGACGGACTCTGTCTGAAAAGCACCTTTGCTCTGGGGTTTGCCAGGCCCACAGAGAATGTCACCATTACCAATTGCCAGTTGAGCGGGTACGACGAAGGAACCCTGCTGAATGGGACGTATATCCGTTCGGCCAATCCCAGCTATGGCGTGCACCCCACCGGGAGGATCAAGTTCGGGACGGAATCCAATGGGGGATTCAAGAATGTTGCCATCACCAATTGCGTGTTCTCGTATTGCAGAGGTCTTGCCCTGGAGACAGTCGATGGCGGCTTCCTGGAAGACATCGTGATTTCCAATATCACCATGAGGGATGTGGTAAACGATCCGATCTTCCTCCGACTCGGTGCGCGCATGCGGGCCCCGGCAGGAACACCAATCGGCGCCCTGAGAAGGATTTCGATTAGCAACGTCAGGGCATACAATGTCGATCCACTTTGTTCGTGCACAATCAGCGGTCTGCCAGGCCACGATATCACTGACATTAGTTTGAGTGACATTCATATATCGTTTAAGGGTGAAGGTACCAAAGAGCAAGCCGAGAGGGTTGTCCCAGAAAATGAAGCCGCCTACCCCGAACCTGGCATGTTCGGTGTGGAGCCGGCATACGGCCTGTATGTCCGACACGCCGCCGATGTGCGGTTCCATGACGTGCAATTTGAACTCTTAGGTTCAGATCAACGACCGTCAATGGTGTTCGACGATGTAAAGGGGATAGAACTTCGGAATANNTCGCACGAAAGAGTGGAGCGGTGGGAACGATTGTTCTTAAAAACGTGTCAGACTTCAGCATTCATCAATGCGCCGGGATACCGGATCAGACGATCACATCGGCAAGCTCCAAGGTGTTGTCCAACATTCTGAAAGAAGGAGAGTAAACCCTGTGAAACGACTCTTACTCATGTTTCTGCTCGTTGTCACCTTCATCGGCCACGCTCAGACGCGCGACAGCCTGGCCCTCACTCCGCCCATGGGCTGNNGTCATCATCGACGACAACTGGACAGGACCGAGAGATAGTCTGGGGTTCCTTACTGTTGACAGGAGCAGATTCCCTTCCGGTCTTGCACCGCTTTCGGAATACATACATGCCAAAGGTCTGAAACTCGGTCTCTATTCCGATGCCGGTTACAAGACCTGCGGGGGATACAATGCGAGCCGTGGTCACGAATTTCAGGACGCAC
>PMNP01000024.1 GCA_003161755.1 Ignavibacteriota bacterium
CAGGGACCGCGAGATGGCGCTCCAGTTATAGGCAACAACGTCACGATCAATGCCGGGGCAAAAGTGTATGGGAAGATTCAGGTAGGAGACAATGCTCGAATAGGACCCAACTGCGTAGTAAACAAATCAGTGCCTGCCAATGCTCTTGTCCACACGCCATCTATGCATGTCGTGTCATTCGGCTCATTCTATGCCTCCCCGACGCCTCCGGCAGCAGATGGACACGACTCTCCGGGCTCCGCCGACCATTAACGCACGGAAGCCGCAACTGCATCCACGAATCAAAGTGGATACCGCTGCGGCGTTGCCGTGTAGGGGAAGGGAACTATTTGAGAACAGTCATTTTCCTTACCAGCGGCGGTTGTCCATCGGCTTGCAGCCNNTGAGGTGACGTGCACTTCATGCTGGCCCGCCGGAGTTATTCCATCAAGCAAAACTGCCACTTGTTGCCCCAAAATGTTGTATACCGTCAGCACCACGTGGCTCTCTCGAGAGAGACTAAACCTGATCGCCGTTGATGGATTGAATGGATTTGGATAGTTCTGTTGAAGCGCATATAATCCTGGGTGTTGTTCATCGGCCCGACTCACTCCGGTAGGAATCTGCGACAGGATCTCTACCGCGCCGATATCGGGGATGCCACCAGATGGAACAGGATTGCCAAGGAAGTCCGCCGAAATCCCCACGCAGACACCTGCATCCCTCGCTGGAGATTGCATTGTAACGGTATAGTCATCATTAAAGAGAGGATCAGCCGAGATGTTTCCCTCAATGACGTTTCCGTTGATGCCATTCATGGAATTGAGGGTATTCACAGAGACGGGCGAGTTTGTTGTCCAATCAGTTTGATTGTAGATAACCGGGTTGCCGCTTTTGCTATAGACGAGATTGTTTGTCACCGTATCCGTTGAGAATCCCTGCCAAAGCACCAATCCCACATTGCTGAGGAAATTCCCCGGAGTAGGATCCTGGCCCATATCATAGATGAGGTTATTGCGAATCGAGGCAAATTGTTGTCCACTGCAAACGCGAATGGCCGAGGCCTGGCCGCATTTGAACGTGTTGTTCCAAACGGCATTCTTCACAGGGACATTATTCAGGTAGTCTGAAAGTTCAATCGCAACAGACCGATAATTGTCTTTTGCCGGGTCCCAGGGAATGACCCTTTGGTTCTCAAAAACATTGTAGTAGAGTTTGTTATCCATCCCGAGAATCTGGCTCTGCGCGGTCATGTTTTGGATATGATTCCCAAAGTAGACATTGTGTGCACAGTATCCGGCGGAATCGATCGCATTTGTCGATGTGAACCGGCCATAATCCCCATGCGTGGTAAAGAAATTGTCATGAATGCTGTTGTAGCAGGATCGCCAGATAGTGCTGCCGCTGACCTGTCCTNNACATCATGCCCCGGATCGGCAAACATATTGTGGTCAAATTCCCAGTAACTGGCGGATTGCAGGGCGACGTTATCAGCGCCATTGTTGTGATCCGGGTTTCCGCCATATTCAAACGTATGCATGACGGAGTCTTCCCGATCGAATGAGCAATGTCGAGCGACGCCATGATCAGATCCATCCCGCAGCCAGAGCCCGTATTTCGAAGTCCCACCGAGGATTTGACAGGAATCAAACGTCAGGTAATCTCCGTCGCTCACATCGACGCAAACTTCCCCTCGCCGGAACTGAATATTATTAAACATGAGATAGCGCTTGCCGGAAATAGACATGGCACGCCGACCCTGGTTCGCCACATCAATACTTTTGTACGTCGCCGCTGGATTTCCCGTTGAATACACCTTGAGCGAACCGCTCCCATCATGCCACCAGCGGTAGGTTGCGTTGGGCGTTGTAGTTCCACGTCCGGTATTGTCGCCCGACGTTCCATATTCCAACCCGTCAAGCCAAATCCTTCCGGGAAAAGTCGAAGTCCCGATGACCCATACATTTCCTCCTTGGTTTGACCAGTTTGCCGGTTGGTTCCAACCGCTGAGCGTGCCTCCCGCGTCAAGAAGCGGATTTGGACCATCACCATACTTGCTGAAAACAATCAATGCCCCATTACTGCCGGATGAAGGGGGAGTCAATTCCTGGTTCCACACTCCGCCACAACGGAATAGAATTCTGTCCCCGGGATTGAATGTGCTGCTGTTGACCTTCTGCACCGTTCTCCACGCAGTCGCGGATGACCGACCATCCTGAGAATCGTCGCCTTGAGGATCAACGAAATAGGTAGTTTGCGCATGAAGAACACCACTTCCGAGAATCAATATTACAGCAATGATCTTCGCAACTCTTCTGATCTCTCGTCCCATGATCACGTATCCCTTCATTCACCTGCACTGTTCAGTTATCTATGTCTTTACAAAGCACGTGCCAGCAGGTGATCCGCATCACAGCAACTTAGCGACCGGTTTTCCCACGTTTTCTGGCCATTATTCGACATTCAGGCATCCCGTTTTTTTTGGCCGACATACTATTCTACATTCTACCCCATTCGTTTAATCCATCGGTAACTGGTCATTTGCAGCAGAAACACCGAAGCCGTGTTGGCTTCAGGAAAAAGCCCGAAGCCAGACACGGCTTTTCGGTGCGGAGGAGGGAGCTAACGTAACCCGAAGAGCATGTAGCATGAAGCAGGTAGCAGGTAGACGACACAATCTACCTACACCGATCATGAACAAATTGCTTCACTGCAGATGCTTCCGCGTACTGCCTTTTGCATACCGTCATTTTTCTGGTCATGTCTTTACCGCACGAGAGTCATCTTCCGTGTTTTGACGCTGCCACCTGCAGTCAGCCTATAGAAGTACACCCCGCTAGATAATCTCCTGGCATCAAACGTTACCAGATGACTTCCTGCCTGCTGATAGCCGTCTACCAACAAAGCAACCTCGTGACCGAGCAAATCATAGACTGCAAGTCTTACCCGTTCCATCCCTACCTGCTGCGTACTACCTGCTACCTGCTCTTTGCTGCTTGCTATAGTATAGCCNNCCAGTGTGTAGTGCCCGCGGTGGAGTCGACGAACAGATAGCTATGCGCACTGGTACTGGTTCCCGCCCCGGGAATAAACGCTCCCACAAGGTCGATGAACAACGTGGAGTCACTTTCACGGCGCTGGATCTGGAACCCGTAGCTGTTAATCTCACTCGATGTCGTCCACGCAAGTTTCACCACACCAGGAACGGGTATGGAAGCTGCAAGCGAGGAAATCTGCACTGCGAGCGGCACGACTTCTTCCACCGCCCCGATATCAGGTTTACCATTGTAGGGAACGGCATCACCGAAGAAATCCTGCGTGANNCCGCATCACAGGCCGGAGAGTTTGCAGGAATGTGCATGTCGGCACTTAAGCAGGGGTCGAGGCCGACATTGCCTTGGATGCTATTGGACGTATCACCTAGTGCGTTGAAGGCGGAAACCGAGATTTTTGTGGTCGCCGAGAGCAATGACTGATTGTAGGTGATGCACGAACGGGCGTCATTGTACACCAGGTTATTGCGGATCCTTGCTCCATGCGTGCCCGGCCAGAGGCCGATGCCCACGTCATGAGCACCATCGCTGGTTTGACTGCAAAGACCAGCACGAGTAATAAGATTGTTGGCCACGAGAACGTGACCAGCTCCAGGACGCACGGTTATTCCGGCTCCGGCGCAATTGCGAATGGTGTTGTTTGCCACCGTGTTGCTGTCGCTGTAGCAATACTCATTTAACTCAAAGGCGCCGTTTTGCGCCGCGGTAGACAGGTACATCGCCGCTCTCACCGTGTCGATGAGATTGTAATAGCACCGGTTATGGTCGCCCAATACCTGGATCGCAAACACCGTGTTATGTACCCGGTTGTCATAGAAATCATTCTGCGAGCATATCCCGGGTGCATCACCTTCCGTATTGAACGCGCACCCAAAATCCCCCGATCGGAGGAAGAATTCGTTCCCGTGGATCTTATTGTTGTTCGTCACCGTTCCATCGGCCTGATGACCCGACAACAGGATGCCGGCATGACCAAAATCCGCAATTACATTGTCATGGATCTCCCACCGGCTTGCCCCGAGAAGCAACACATTGTCCTGCTGATTCCCACCCGCTTCGGTCCCGCCGTAGGCAAAACTATGGACTACTGTATCACCCCGGTCCAACTGGCAATGTGTCACTGTCCCGTCGTTGCTTCCGTCCCGCAACACCAGACCGTAGCATGATG
>PMNP01000019.1:0-1057 GCA_003161755.1 Ignavibacteriota bacterium
CGGGAGCAAGGCCTTCCCCTCCTCATTATTACTATTGAGTTGTCTTCTGATTGTTGGAAACGTCTCATGCAATAAACCGTCAACTGCTTCGCATGCTCCGATACGATTCAGGGCCCAGGTTGTCGTGGACAATTCTGGCATCGGCATCGAGGCCTTTCGCCTTTTGTTGCCGTCCGGTTGGAAATGCTCCGGGAAAATCCGGTGGGTATTGGATGATCCCGGCATGCCGGTCACGGCGAGCCTCCTGGCTTCAGACTCAATGGATATTGCCGACATGGAATTTCTTCCGAATCAGTCCTGTTTCAGGACCGACAATCCGAATATCAAGTCAAACCAGCACTGGCAAAGGATGGACAAGAAGTGAAGGCGGGGCAACTTCGTGGGGACCCGGCCGTACTATAGAATAGCGGAGCGACACGCGTCCAACCGTTCGATATCACCCATACACACTGTTTTCTCCGGAGAAGGAGCTTCTCATGCGGACTCATACCTGCCAGTCGATCTTATGCACTATTCTTGGTTCCTTGTTGATGTTTAGCAGTACGATGTATGCTCAGGGGACGAAGGAGGAACCGAAACACTGGGTCCTTGGAGCATCAGAAATCGTTGACGTTCACTCGAAGGTCAACAACAAGGATTATTCGCTCATCATCAACCTTCCTTCAAGCTATGCCCAGAATCCCTCAAAGAAGTACCCAGTGTTTNNGGGTATTATGATTTTCCACTCGTGACCATGATCTATTACGATCAGCTGTTTGACCAAACCGCGCCGGAGTGCATCCTTGTGGGACTTTCGTACAAGGGTGAGAATCTGGACTATGGCAGGCTTCGAAGCTAAGATTTGACTCCGACAAAGGTTGACAGTGCGGGTGGGACGGGAGGCGGCGCGGACTATTTGAGGACCATCGAAGAAGTGTTCATTCCTTATGTCGAAAGCCACTACCGCGTGGACACGGGGTTCAGGGCGCTCGGTGGAAGTTCCCTGGGAGGTTTGTTCACGCTATATGCAATGTTCACCAAACCTGCGCTTTTCAATGCGTATATCTCAAGCAGCCCG
>PMNP01000019.1:1081-3507 GCA_003161755.1 Ignavibacteriota bacterium
GAAACCGGAAGCATACACGCGGGGGATGCAGTTCATTTTTGAGCCGCTCATGAAAAGCAAATAGTATGTTCGTCATTTAGGAGTCTCTTGGAAGCGATTGCGTAATCACATTTCTTTGGTGCGCAATCGCTTTTCTTTGACGTTCGTTTTGCGTAGACTGACAAAGGATGCTCTCGAATACTCACTCCATGAAGAAAACATGAACGCCTTACGTATCGGCCTTGTCGGAACGGGATTCATTGCTGAGTGGCACCTCAAGGGGTTCAAGAATCAGCCCGATGCTTCGATTACGGGCTGGTGCCGGGACCTGCATGGTTCAGAAGCAGAGAAGGACGTTCAAATNNAAATGGTGGCGGATCCTGACATTGATGCGGTGATCATTGGCAGCATTAATCAGATGCATTACCCACAAATCCTGGAAGCCCTGAATGCCGGAAAGCACCTGCTTGTGGAAAAGCCCGTGGTCATGGAGGAAAAGCAGGTGGACGAAATCAAGAAGATCAGCAAGGATAAAGATCTCGTCGTCTTCCCAGGGCACAATTTTGCGTATCGGGGGGCAGTTCGGCAGGCGAAAGAGATTCTTTTGAACGGCGGAATAGGAGAAGTGACCCATGCATCGTTTGTCTCCACTCATGCCATTAGTGAAGCTCATCAGCGAGGGTGGAGGGCAAGGCGTTCTGAGTCTGGAGGTGGTGCCCTGATGGACAGCGGTCACCACCTGGTATATCAAGTGTTGTATCTCCTCGGAATGCCTGCGCTGTTGCAGGCATTTACCTCAACATTGACCTTGAAGTCCATGGAATGTGAAGACACGGCACTCGTGAATATGAGATATGCAAATGGCACAATGTGTGTCGTTATGCAATCGTGGGCTTCAAATTGGGGAGATGGAGTGAACGGAATTCGCATCGTTGGCAACGCGGGCAACCTCATCATCACCGATGCATTGTACCATAGCGGTACTGTGATTGGCCGCGACACAGAGTACGGAAATTCCTTCGTTAACCAGGCCAGTGCGTTCGCAGAGGCAATTCTCAAGGGCACCAAGCCCCTGTCGACACTCGATGATGCACGAAACACGCTGAAAATAGTGCATTCCGCCTATCAAAGCGCAAAGGAAAATTCCGTTGTTTCGCTTTGAAGGCATCCACATCGCTCTGCTCCTGCCTTGCNNTTGACAATGAAAGTAATCTGCTGTAACTTCCTCCAGCGCGCTGTTTTTGAAATACATCACGCCTTTTTGTCAAATGACGAGGAGGCGTTTTTTGTGTCTCAGTCGACTGTTGTAGAAGAAGTTTGATCGGCGACGATTTGAAAGAGAAGGACGCTCTATGAGCAATGCCCGGCCTTGGCTGTTTGTCTACATGATCCCGTTCCTGCTGTTAAGTTTTGTCGCAGTGAAGAGTGATATCTCCAATGATTACCACCCTGCGTACATTTCGTTTGCCGCGCTCTGCTATGCGTTGATGGGCATCGGCATTGTGTTGCACGCGTCAGGAATCTGCAATTCTCTGATTCGCGGAATCTGGAAATTTCTCTTTCCCCTCCTTACGGCCTTTTACCTTGCAAGCTTCTTTGTTGATTTCAGCTTTGGCAACAATGCTCATTCCATGCATTATGGATTGTTGTCGTACGGGTTCGTTTTGGTTCTCGGCATCGTCCTGTTCCTTCCCGCGCTTTGGTCCGCGTTTTCACTCGCCTACGGTGATTGATGGATCTGTGNNTTCAACACCCTGTCTTCCTATTGACTAGAGAGACCGTCCATGAGAATTCGACATTACCTCGTCATGCTCCTGTTCATTTCGCCGGCAGCCCTTGCTCAAAGTCCGCTGATCAATACGGGCGAGCGCCCCTCATCAAGCCTCGATGGTGCGTGGAACATCATCATCGACCCTTATGAGAACGGCTACTATGAATACCGATGGCATGAAAACCCGGACGGTTTCTTCAAGGACAAGAAGCCGGCAAACAAGTCGGACCGGGTCGAGTATGATTTCGATACAGCAGACAAGCTGAACGTCCCGGGAGATTGGAATACGCTNNTGAGGGAGGAGGACCTTTCTCCGGTTTGGTGCAGCAAACTATCACGCCATCGTATACCTGAACGGGCGGAAGCTCGGCGAACACGTCGGCGGTTTCACCCCGTTTGCTTTCGAAATCACGAAGGATGTCCGCCCGACGAACAACTCACTCGTTGTCAAAGTGGACAATAGCCGCTGTGAGGAATGTGTTCCCTCGCTCAACACCGATTGGTGGAATTACGGCGGCTTGACGCGCAGCGTTCAACTGTTCGAGACTCCCGAAACATACATCGACGACTTCTGCGTGCAATTGGAAAAAGGATCCGCCAACACAATCTCCGGTTGGATCCGGCTCAACGGCGGCCGACCGAAACAACGGGTGGTTGTGGCGATTCCATCGGCTGG
>PMNP01000169.1 GCA_003161755.1 Ignavibacteriota bacterium
ACCACCACTTGTGCACCCATGGTGTTGAACTCAGCCATTGAATCTCGGAACGAGCACATTTCCTTTGAACATACCCCCGTAAAAGCTCCGGGGAAGAACGCAAGGACGAGTTTCTTCCCGAGAAATTCCTTGAGGCTTCGCTCTTTCCTATCGGTGTCCACCAACGTGAATGCCGGCGCTTTCTGTCCAATATCGAGTCCCATTGTTGCCTCCGTGTGTATTGTGATCAAATGTGACCACCACCCCGCTATCCGCCTATCCGCCAAAAAGNNATAGGCCGCTCCTCTGGAGCTCCTCCGCAACAACACTATCTAAAGCTACCAATAGGTCGGCCCTACGGGCCTCTTAATGTCCAGAGAACCTCACACGCCGATCGGGGGAATCCGAGATTCTCTTCCCTTCTCCTCTCTTCTCGAAGAGCCTGCTCGCCGTCTTTTTGGCGAGAGGAGAGCCCGGCGTAACGANNCGTGGCGGATAGGTAAATACCTACAGCTCTACCTTGATATGCATCACTCCCTGTCCGTTCTCATCTCTCCAGCCTGTGGAGGGGATCTCTTCCGATTCAAACATGAAACTCGCTTCGAGCCAGACCTGGTTAATGCACTCCCATGTTGCCTGGAGCTCAACCTGCCGGGTGTATTGCAGGATTCCGTCGAGGAATACTTTGGTTTCCGGATCAGAATCGCGGTGTGGTGCAAAAACATCCCCCCCAACATTCCGAACCAATTGTCCGGAAGCATCGAAAACATTGAGTCCTTGTCGCACAAAATGAACACGCGCCGAAAACGTCAGGTTCCGCTCCGGGAGATAGTCGGCCCGTAGGAACCACTGGTCGGCATTTGGGCCAATGGTGGCCCCGATCAACCGGCCAAGCGAGGTATAGCTGTCGTCGCGCGACCGTCCGTGAGAGAACACGTAGGGTTCGATGCGCGTGTACTCCACCATCAGGCTCGTATTCTCGATGCCGAACATATCCGCATAGAACATCCCCCCTTGAAACCCATAGCGGTCGGTCCAATTCCTCCCGAACAGGTTGGGGAAATTGATGTCATCAAACAACACCGACCCCTGCAGTTCAATGTCCTTGATGGCTCTCGTTCGCACGTCGAACAGCCAGAACATGTTATCCCGCTCCCCGCGCGAACGCTGGGCCGGCTCGAAGATTGTCACGGGATTCATATACGCAAGGTCAGGGGCGCGGTTGCTGTAGATAACCATCTCTTGGACACCCACGTCGATCACCCGCGGAAACGAGAGTTCCAATCGGTGCGCGGCGAAATACTTGTCGCTCGCAACAGGCTCGGTAAACACGGCAGCCGTGTCAAACGGAAGATGAAAGTCCTGATTTCCAACGGTGCCCATCAGCCAGGCATGCATGAATGTGTACTTCAGCGCTTTGTACTGCGCATCAAACCGGATGACGTCATAGATCCCCACATTATCCGAGGCGGTGAGCTTCTGATCATATCCCGTTCCCCACACAATCCTCTCCCNNCCCACCTCCGCCGAAACAACATTCGCATCGTATCGGACATATCCTTCGGCGTAGTCAAAGTTCCTGGTATTGGTAACGGAGAGCTCATGACTCTGACTTATGATCGGATCTCGCGCCAACAAATCCCGGCTCCCTCTGAACCCGGCGTTCGTGAGTTCCACTTCAAAACCCAACTTTTTCCAGACCGATCCCCGCAAACGTCCTCCGAGTTGGAGATACGACGCAGAAGCATTTCCCAGGTCGTCCCCGTGAATTGCACGGTGATCTGCGTCGAATAACCCATTGACGAAGAGACTCACTGTCGAATCGGTTTCATAATAGAGAAACTTCTCACGGTNNATTGTTTCTCCGGTCATGTCGTACTGGAACTCAGATCGGTAATCATCGAGCCAGTCAGACTCCGCGCGGCTCAACTGTGATCGCCGTGCCGTGACCGTATCCAGCAGCACGGCAACCTCACGCCGTGACAGCGGGAGAACCGCGTCGAAATACCGATCCACCACACCTTTGACGGCCATCCGTTTCAGGAAGGTGTACACCGGATGCGTGGCGGGGACGTTCTCGGCCTGGGCACTAGCAAGTGCGGGGGAGAGGCAAAGGAGTGCGAGGAGCAGGTAGCAGGTAGAGGGTAGCAGGTGGAAAGATTCTTTTGAGGATCGATTCATGATGGGCTGCCTGAGTTCGCCTGATGAATGAGATGCCGACAATGTCTGGTGAAGTCACTTCATGTTCATGTTTTCTACCAACTGACTGCTACCTGCTACCTGCTCTCCGTCTCCATGATATACATCAGAAGTATAGCCCATACCACACTGCCCCACCCGGCACAATCCTGACCGCCGGCGCCGGGAAGTGGATGTAATTCAGGGCTTCGCCCAGCGTACGCAGGAACGGGGTGGACTGCGGAATAATTTTTCTCAGATCGTAATCGAAGGAAAGGAAATACACCCTGTACGGATTCGACGTCGCAATATCGCGTGCGCCATAACCAAGACTTAGCCAAAGCCAATCCGGCCAGTATTGATCGACTGGAGCAGGGAGAACGCTCTTCACATTGACGCAGAACCAGAGCGTCTGGCATTCGTAGTCGTCGAAGAGGATATGCTTCTGACCTTTAAAACCCGCCCCGCCCGGCTCATTGATAAGATTGGAATGATGATAGCTGAATTTGAGGTCAAGGTTCCTCAGGGGAGGCCAATAGAGCTGGGCCAGAGGATAGGCGGCTCCACCAACATCAGACGCCCAATCCACGCGATCGAATCCCCACGTAGAGAGTCCGTCTTCGATCTCGACGTATGTTTGGAAGAGCAGCCCGGCCCCGCATCCCCACCAGAGTGCCTGGGTGTCGCGCATGCCGGTCCATTCAAACGCCTTCTTGAACACGAAACCTTCAACAATTCCTCCGTAGGCGTGACCAATCTTGTCGACATTCAGACCGTATTTCAGATCCTCTTGAAAATGAAACGGCGCCCGATTATCCTTCCACCAGCCGCTTTGCTGGTACAGATGGATAGCCGTGATGGTCGCCGCGAGGCTGCCGGTCACGACGGCCACTCTCCAGGGACGAACGGTTGTCGAGTCATCCGAAGGAACTGCCAGGGAGTCCGTTTGAGCAAAGACGGGACGTATTTGGAATACTGCGAAAACGAACAAGACAGCTTTAGCAGAACAGCGCATTGGTTTCTCGATTTCGGGTATTAGTTTACGAATGGTATCCCCAAGTCTCCTCGTCTCAGAGTCTCCGAGTCCCCCTTNNTACTCATAGCTCAACCAGAGCTACTTACTCATTGCTCAACCAGAGCTACCTCTGCACGCGTGCCGTCGCGCCATTCCACTCCATGAGGATGCGGAACAGATGGGCAAGCGTTTCCTGTGACGGCTCAGACTCCAGATACCAGGACCCGAGCAGTTCGCGGAATCTTAACACCTCCCGCACTCTTCTTCCACCCCATT
>PMNP01000349.1 GCA_003161755.1 Ignavibacteriota bacterium
CATAGGAAGCGGACGATTGCGGAGACAAAGACAACGAACAGATTGCCGGGTCAAGAGCGACAAGACAACTTGTCTTGAGATTCTTTGCAGACGATTCGTGGACAAGCACCGTGGGGTGAGTCTGCAACCCGCCGGCGAGATGCAATGTGTAGCATGGGAATCCAACGCTATAGAGCTCGGGTCCTTCAGGCAACTGCGAGCCAGTGGACGCCTTGGCCGAACCGTTTTCGGGGATTTCACAGCACGGCATTGCTTCCATTCTGTTCAGCATATTGCAATGGTACAGAATTGCCGTGAATCCCGAATTCGCGACAACGAACAGGAGGAGGAACAGACGCCCGAAAATGATATGTCGGTTGATTGATCGCATCTCTCTATAAAAAGACAACTCCTATGCCAATGTGCTGATATATTCAACAGCGTCGAAAACCGCCATCTTGGTCAGAATTTGATATAGTAATCTACACTTGTTAGGACAAATTTCCTAATGCTAAGAACCTGCTTCGCACTCCACAAACTCCAACAGTTCAACACTGTTGTGAGGCCACCCCGTTCATCCCAAGCATGGTTGGATTCATCGCCGGAAGGAGGGGGATTTGCAGAATACACGAATGGCTAAATTGACACGAAATCGAGCATTTTTTGAGTAGAAGGTCAAACGACAGGGCAGCAGTTCGGCATCGGAAAGATTGTGTGGAGCAGAAAACCAAAAACGAAGGGATAGTTCAGCCTTGGCGCGAGAGGCGTTTGTAAGTCGGGGGTCAGGCCAGAGGAGCTAAGTGCGTGCGAGATCCAATTTCAACGCGCACTTACTGCGTAGACCTCAGTCTTGGGAGAGTTCACTTTCAAAAATGTTGTCGGAATCTCCAACAACCGGACGAACTCCCTTTTTTCTATTCAGCAGAATGATTGGAATCGAAGCNNCAGGATTGCGGCTACCTTCCAGAATCGCATGACATCCTCCGTAAACAACGCTGGGTGTGTTGCCTTTAGAATGCTAACGATACCTCGCATGAGGTGCAGTGATATCGGACACAGAGGCTGTGTCCCGCCTTTCATGAAGTGTATCGTCACGCCTGCGCAATCCATTAGTCAGCATGTGTCATTGACATCTTCCTCCTTATGATTTTTTCTTGGTCTTGTCCCTTGCGAACACATTCCCTCAGCGGGACATGAGTTAGAGTGCGTTCATGACCAGACATTATTCGTGAATTCCACATGGGTGCTGTCACGAGCGAGACGAACGTGCTGGGGAAAAATACGAGGGTACTTCTGCTCATGTCAGTTTCAATTCAGGTAGGACAGAAAGACACCTGGCCGAACGCGATCGACTACACATTGGGCAGCGCAATACGATATTGAATTATACGCAGGGAAGTTGGCAATGTCAATTCATTGGGACTCTTTTTCGACTCAAGCAGATTTTCGGTGAGGACTATTCTTGGAGTAATCTGCAGAGGGATGATCGTTTACAATGGCCTGACCTCAACTCCAGGGTATCGCTAGGAGCAGGTAGCGGCACCACGCTGAGCGATCAACACCGTCTGCCATTCTCTCATCTTTCGACATACTACTTTCTCCATACCCGCCCGACCGCTGATCGGATTCAGGGAAGGTCAGGCGGGCGGGCTACATACTCCATACTACATACTCCAAGCGTTTTCTTCGCGTAGTCTCCTCCCTTGCATCTCCACAACGCTTCAGATTGGCTCAGTTCCTTCGCCGAGCACGGACAGGTATTTCTGGTAAACGAAAATTCTATTTCGCTTCTTTCCGGTAAGTTCACGCACAATGCCGTTTTCCACTAGGGACTCCATGGCCGCANNGGCCGAGCCTGTGGCTGGGAAAGAGAGGCCGGAGCGTTTCGCAGCTTCGCCGAGGGAGCACAACGGACGTTGTTTCAGTATTTCATGGACCCGCAGAGCGGATCCTGCCTGTCGTCCGGTCCGTTGAATTCGGGCTCGGTCCTTTTCAAACAGAGCAACAAGTCTTCGCGCAGTCGTTGAGGCTCCCTCCGCAGTTTCCGCCACACCGAGAAGAAAGAACGCAATCCATTCCTCCCAATCTCCGTCCTTTCGCACACCATCCAGAAGCCGGTAATAGTTTGCTCTGTGTTCCTTGAAATACAAGCTCAGATACAGCAGAGGGTCATGCAGAATGCCTGCCGAGCAGAGGAACAATGTCACGAGGAGGCGTCCGACGCGACCATTGCCATCGAGAAATGGGTGGATCGTTTCGAATTGGACGTGGAGCAATGCTGCCTTGACGACGAGGGGGAGATCCCGGTCTTCAGCATGGATGAACTTTTCGAGATCAGAAATGGACTCTTCCACGAAGGTGTGTGGAGGAGGGACGAAGACCGCAGTTCCCGGGCGGCTTCCTCCAATCCAGTTTTGTGATCGGCGAAACTGGCCTGGTTCTTTGTCACTCCCTCGTCCTTTTGCGAGCAGTGTTTCATGAATCTCTCGCAGGAGCCTCGCACTCAACGGAAACCCGTCACGGAGTCTTTTCACGCCATGATTCATTGCTGCGACATAGTTGGAGACTTCCTTCATATCGGAGAGCGGAACACCTGGGGCCTGATCGAGTTCAAAGAGGAGAAGATCAGAAAGGGAAGATTGTGTCCCTTCGATTTGGGATGATAGGACCGCTTCTTTCCTGACATACATATACAAGAAAAGCGATGTGCCGGGCAGAAGAGTTGATACGGTATCGAGTCGTCCGAGTGCAAGCAGGGCGCGTTCGAGCAGGGGCTGGAGAGGTCCATCGAGTTTGAGTGGCGGAACTGGAGGAAGTGGCCGAGGGATGAACGATTTGACGGTCTCACCTCCGACGCTCCTTGTTTCATACCTGCCGGTGGAACCCCTTTTCATGGGAGAAAAGCCTATTAAAGGGAAATTAACAGTAGTATCATTATTTTAATACGTGACCCTATTTTAAATAAGAATTCTCGCAATAGCAAGCGTCGTAAGAGGGCGAAACATTGCCGAATGCGCAGCCCGTGTACTCTCTCTCCCTACTACTTACTTCCTGCTCCACTCCATACTCCAAGCGATTTCTTCGCCGAGTCTCCCAGTCTCCACGCCCTTACCATCTTTCTCCCTACTACCTACTCCATACT
>PMNP01000181.1:0-3446 GCA_003161755.1 Ignavibacteriota bacterium
TAAGGGAACGAGGCCACTGGCGTACCATCGTCGCTTGCGTTGACGAGAATGTGGTAGCGATTGATGTCCCTAAACACGTTACCGGTGATAAGGGCTATGAAATTCTCCCCCCTGACTTCCACGGCACGTCCATTAATGACCTTGTTGGGATCCCAGGTGTTCGATGCACTATCGGCCGGTAGGATGTTCTTGATGGTCATCCCCGTCATAGAAAAGACTGATCGTTCGGCCAGAACTCCACAGTATCCGGAACCTCCAGCGTCAACATTTGGGCCTAACCTCAGCCCGTCAACCGTGAAACCAGAAAGGGCGACGGTGAGGACTGAGTCCGATCCAACGTGGACAATAGCCCGACGAGGATTGAAATGAGGAAGAGAGTAGTTATAACCGGTATTGATACCGAAATCAGAAGGCGCCTGAATAATCGTTGCCGTATCGGGCGCCGAACCGATCACAACAAGAGATTTATTGATATTCACCGGTCCGGTGTACGTTCCGGCAAATACACGGATGGTGTCACCTGAAGATGCAGCATCAATTGCGGCCTGGATTGTTGGTGCATCCAGCGGAACCCGCAACGTGGCAGAACCTGCGTTAAACTGCAAAAAAATGGACAAAACTGCAACTATTGCGGCAGTTGATGAGGCAGTCAATCTCAATTTCACCATGGTCTAAACCTTTTTCTTGAATATTTCACACTACCTGGAGGGGAGGCGGATTTCTCGCAGGGTATTGCCCACTTCCATGTTTCAAAGTGCCGCATGAGTTACTATTGTGATAGCGGTCGTACCTCTACAAAATCCCCCCTTCAACAGGAGCTGATGGCGGGAGATCCTACACTGAGGAGTGCTTTCAAACAGCAGCCTTGCACACGGATGTCATTGGTACAGACATGGGGGCTTGCTCCAAACCACTGCCAATTGCTGTCCTTGGAGAAACCTATCCTCTACCGGAGACTTCCACTGGGCGGAAGTTGGTTGGAGGTTCATTACCGTCCCACGGCGCGGAAAACTGCGGGACTATTTTCTTAAGGAACGATCGGGCCGCACTACTATCGCCGTGTTTCGCGGCTTCAATCAACGCCTGAATGTCAAAATCCTGAGCACTTGTCTGTCCGGGGATCATCGCCGGGCGGAGTTGCCCGCTCCTGCAGACCATAATCTTCTCATGGGTGNNGTGCCTTCCACGATGTCGCCTTCGTAGAACAGTTCCTCGTACATCTTTTCACCGGGCACAAGACCCGTATAGTTGATTTCCACATCGACGCCTTCCTTCAGACCGTGAAGACGCAGCATGTCCCGGGCAAGATCTGCAATCCTGATTTGTTCGCCCATATCCAGTACAAAGACTTCGCCTCCATGTCCCATGGTGCCAGCCTGTAGCACCAGTTGGACTGCCTCAGGGATTGTCATGAAGTAACGCCGGACATCGGGATGCGTGACCGTAATGGGTCCACCCTGGCTGATCTGGCGTTCGAAAATGGGGATAACGCTTCCCCGGCTGCCGAGCACATTGCCGAATCTCACAGTGATAAACCTTCCGCGACCCCGTTGGGAAGCGCCCATCACGACGAGTTCCGCGATGCGCTTTGTCACTCCCATGACACTTGTCGGGTTCACCGCCTTATCGCTCGAGATCATTACAAACCGCTCCACGTCATACCGCTCACACAAATCGACGAGGTTCCTGGTGCCGAGGATGTTATTCGTTATGGCATCGGCCAGATTGTCCTGCATCAGCGCAACGTGCTTGTGGGCCGCCGCGTGAAAGACGATCGATGGCCGGTGGCGCGCGAAGATCTGTTCCATGCGGCGGCGGTCGCGGACGTCTGCAATGATAGCATGGATCTGCCTGTCTTTCCGCTTCCGCTCACCAAGTTCCCGCGCAATGGCAAATACCGAATTTTCACCGTGGCCGAGGAGGATAAGCGTTGCGGGATCAAATTCCCGGAGCTGCCGGCAGATTTCCGAGCCGATCGAACCTCCCGCTCCCGTCACCATGACGCACCCACCCTTCACGAGCGAAGCCACCCTGCGTGCATCAGTCTTCAGCGCGCCGCGACGAAGAAGGTCCTCCAACTGGATGCTTCTGAACTGCTCGACTTTTGCTGTGCCGCGAATGATTTCCAGAACGCCAGGGACGATTTTGCTGTCGACATTGCTGTCTTTGCACACCAGCATGACTTCGCGGATCAATCGGCCAGGCGCAGAGGGCATCGCGACAACGACCTGCGCAACCTTTCGTTCCTTGATGACGGCGTAGAGCGCATTGATTGGTCCAAGGACCGGCAGACCGTAGACGGTCCGGCCAATCTTCTCGGTATCATCATCAAGGTAGCCAATGGGTACAAGACCGGATTCGGGATGCTGCTTCAACTGCTTGGCCACCATCACCCCGGGAATATCCGCGCCGACGATCAATACCGGACGGATCTTCACGCCAGACCCCGCCTTCAAAGGAAGTGCGGAAACAAGTTTGACCACCACCCGGACCCCGCCAATCATCATGGTGGTCATGAACCCGTCAATAATGGGGAATGATCGGGGCATGGGTATCGGCAACAGGTTCAAGGGGGAGAGCAACCCGAAAAACAGAACAAGCTCGGAAGTCATCGTCAACACCGTGACCTTCAAAAGAATGGTCATTTCGTGTTCCCCGGCGTAGGGCCAGTAATGGGTATAAAGCCCGGCCTTGTACGCAACAAACAGCTTCATGGGAACAACTATCGCGGAGAAGACGATCAGCGATGGCACGTAGTGCAGGATGTCGGAAAATGAGTCAAGCCGAAGCATCAATGCAATGAGCGGCGCGATCGCAAGATATGCGGAATCGATAAAGAACAGATAGCGATTCCGAATCTTCCGGAGAAGCAGAAGCTTCTCTCTCATCAGTGTGCCTTTGTCATAGTGAGGAAACATCCAGAGTCAATCATGGACAATCGTGACACCAACATCCTTTGAGTTCAGCGTTTCGTGTTCAGACTTTTGTTCGACCGAAGCAGATGAAGGGGAAGGCTGGCTGGAGCCTTCGAGGGACCGTGTGGAACTCGTCCCGGATCCGAAAATCAAACCTGCCTCGAATGCGATTGAGGAAACTCTCTCGCAAAGGATAGATCAGTGCACTCCAATATAGCCGATTTCTCAATTCAGGATGTGCGCTGCGTCAATGAGAGACCAGGGTAACGAAGAGATTGGGGAGAAACACTGCTCTTCTACTCCCTGAAGATAACCTTAATAACTACTTCATCCAACTTTCTGTTTGTGCCGTGAATCACAAAAATGAGATTTATTTATCTGTGCGCCACATCACATCTAAGTTATCTATATGCTAACTTTGGCATAAAGGCGTACACAGGAGTTGGCAACGCCACAATATGGAGAACATGGAGGCACGAATCTTTGCGATCAATCTTTCTCCTAGCCCCGCGAGATCGACCTAACCTCTGG
>PMNP01000181.1:3533-4342 GCA_003161755.1 Ignavibacteriota bacterium
TCGGAAAGAAAGTAACACAACAATGGGCATTCCTCTGAGAAGTATTGTCGGGTGTACGCTTTTGTTACAAACCTAGCCCCTTTTCTCAGAGTCCTGGCGTGCTTTTGGCCAAATGACCCATTCTCAAGGCCGAATTCCGACCCTCATCTCCCACAGGGTTTAAAGAAAAATGCCCTTGCCGAGTTGCTCATCCACCAGAGATACCACCTGGTCGTTGAAGACCGGCCAGGGGTGGATTTGCGCGGTCGAAATATATGCGAGCCCGGGGGCGAGACGCACAGGGGGTAAGTGGCGTCCTTCACCCACTGGGTGCACGGGCTGCACATAGCGGGCCCTGTTGACGGTCCATCCATCGACTTGCTGGTCATCCAAGTCGGGGACAATCTTCTTCAATCCCTTCATGTTTTCTGCATGAACTTCGTTATCGTCCATATCCCAAACACGGCCACTGTGAGAAGCATAGCGCGGAAGGTACACAACAGCCTTTCCCTGAAACTCATCCCGGCCTGTGAGATTCGATGTTTCGATCACGCCGGTAAACGGGAGTGACCGATCCGTGAGATTGAGCACATAAAAAGGGGTAAGCGACCGTTTGAGCACCAGCACTTCGCAGACCACGCCAAGGTACTCGACGGAGGCGAGAGAAGGGAATGCCAAAGGTGCTGCCTTTTGGATCCAAGGCGCTGCAATGGGGGCAGGTACGCAGAGGACGACCCGTGAAGGCGGGAGGACATTCCCAGCGACCTTGAGCGCCCAAAGTCCATGTTCGTTTGACGGGAGGAGGCATTCCACTTTTCCTCCAACACACA